>JBBQIO010000172.1:0-7197 GCA_038325015.1 Polyangia bacterium | reverse complement strand
CGGTGAAAATCGCATTGCCGTCTTGATCGATCGGCGTCGAGGTGACGAAGACCGCCGGGCCGCCGACGCGACCAGCAGCGTGCACGACCACGTGGGTATCCAGCGTGCCGGCGTTGATGAACGGGACGGCGAGGATGTCGATGGCGCACAGCCCTTTGACCGGTGCGCCGCCGATGGTCACCGGTGTCAGCGTCGCGCCGCCGTCGTGCGTGACGTAGAGCGGCGTGGTGTCGGTCACGCCGGGAAAGTAGTCGGTGCCGATGTTGCCGAAATAGCCGTTGTTCGCGTCGACGAAGCCGACCGCGCGAAAGAACGTTCCCGGTTGGGAGTGCGCTTCGGTCCAGGCGCCACCACCGTCGCTGGTCGCATAGATCTTACCGGCACCGTTGACGTAGTAGCCGCGCGCCGGATCGACGAAGTAGAGATCGTCTTGCTTGCCTTTATAGGGGACGGTCGTCTGCTTGACCCAGTCGTAACGAGCGGCGTGCGGCGACTGTGCATTGGGAATGCATGCCGCGGCGCCGAGCACCGTCAAGAAGATTGAGAGCTGTCGCTTCATGGCGGCGATCTTAACCGCGCCCCGACCCACCAGTGTAAGAAGGGCTTGTCCAGACCGCTCTACCTCCTGCTCTTGGCGGCGCTCACGCTCGTGCATAGGCTGCGCCGGGCCGAGCACGTCGACGGTGATGAGGAGCGCTCGCTCGTCGGCGAGCGGGTGGCTCGAGGTGGATCGTGCGCAGCGCGGAGCGCGGGAACTCGGCCGCTGCATCGGTGTCTCATGGCGCATGGGCCGACGATCGCCGTGTGCGCTGCTCTCGCTCGGCCTCGTCGCCGCCTGCCATCTGCGGGCTGACGTGAGTCGGCCCTCCGATGAAGTCGCAGCGTCCATCCGGCGCGTCGAGCACGGACTCATCGACGAGATCCGCGTCGCCGGCGACCCACCCGGCTGGACCATCGACGAGCGGCTGCGCGCACACAACACGCCGGCCATCAGTGTCGCCGTCATCCACGATTATCGTATCGTGTGGGCCCGCGCCTACGGCGCGCGCGAGCTCGGCAGCGGCACCCGCGCCGACGCGCAGACGCTGTTTCAAGCGGCGTCGATCAGCAAGATGGTGACGGCGCTGGCAGCGCTGCAGCAGGCTGACGAAGGCCGGGTGGCGCTCGACGCCAACATCAACCAGGCGCTCAGGAGCTGGAAGCTGCCCGACAACGAGCTGACGCGCGCCACGCCGGTGACCCTACGCCAGCTCCTGAGTCACACCGCCGGCGTCAATCTCCATTCGGTCGACGGCTACCCCGAAGGGGCGACGCTGCCGACGCTGCACCAGATTCTCGACGGATTGCCGCCGGCGACCAACGCCGCGGTGCGCGTCGTCGAGCCACCAGGACGCGCGTTCGCCTACTCCGGCGGTGGCCTTCTGGTGGTGCAGCAGCTCGTCGAAGATCTGGCCGGCCGACCGTTCGCCCAGGCCATGGAGCGAGCCGTGTTCGCGCCGTTCGGAATGAGCGCCAGTACGTTCGAGCTCCCCATGCCGGCGCGTTTCGCCAACCGCGCCGTTGCCTACGACACCGACGAGACTGCGCTGCCGCCGCTGGTCAATCCAGAGTCGGCGCCGGCCGGCCTGTGGGCGACGCCAACCGACCTCGCCCGTTTTTTGATCGAGGTGCAGCTGGCCAGCGAGGGGCGTTCGCGAAAGGTGAGTAAACGCGTCGCCGACTGGATGGTCACGCCGGTGACGCCGACGGGGCCGCCCGACGTCGCCATCGGCCTCGGACCCTTCGTGGAGAAGCACGGCGCGACGACCTACTTTGGCCACGATGGCTGGAACGACGGTTTTTTGTCGATGTCGCGAGCCATGCTTCATCGCGGCGACGGCGCCGTCGTGATGACCAACGGCGCCGCCGGGGCACCCGTCATCTTCGAAATGATGCGCGCAATCGCCGTCGAATATCGATGGGATGGTTGGCTGCCCGAGGTGATCGCGCCGGCCCACCTCTCGTCGGCGCGGCTGGCGTCGCTGGTCGGCCGCTATCGCGCGGGCGGGGTGACCGCGGCGGACGGCTCGCTGCGCATCGCCGTGGCTGCGAGCGGCGACCGGTTGACGGGTTTTCAGCCTTTGCGCGCGCCTCTGGAGCTGATCCCTGTGTCCGACGACACCTTTATCAACCGCGCGGACGGCGCGCACTTCGTCTTCGGCCGCGGCGACGACGGTCTATCGCAGATCGTCGAGACGCTCAAAGGCGACCGCGATGTGCTGGCGCAAATTCCCGACGACACCGCCGAGCCTTCGGCGCTCCTCGACGGCGGCCGCTACGACGAAGCGCTGGCGGCCTATCGTACGGCGCTGCTCGCTCACCCCAAAGATCCCACGCTCAGCGAGGCCTACCTCGACGGGCTGGGGCGCGATCTGCTGAGCCTCCGCTTCGACGTCCCACGCGCCGTCACGGTCTTTCGCATCGACGCCGCGCTCTATCCGCGATCGGCGAACGCCAACGCAGCGCTCGCTTTTGCCTATCTACGCGCCGGTCGTGTCGCCGATGGCGCGCCGTTCTACTTGGCCGCGCTCGCGCTCCAGGGGCACGACGGGACTCACACCGAAATGGAGACCGTCTATTTGAACTGGCGGCTGCACCGCTTCAAAGCCGCGCTCAAAACCTGAAGTCCGCGCGGCGACGGATCCAGTAAATAGCGGCAAAACAGACAGCCGGAAGCTCGATTTTGCCGTCGCCAGGACCGGCCCTGTCCAACCAACGGCTTGCGCGCGACCATTTTCACCAGCGCTGATCTCCGACGCGAGTACGGTTGCGCCGACGAAACACGCAGCCTAGCCTTTGCGCCATGTCCGACGAAAAGCGCCTCTCGGTCCGCGCCGAAAAAAGGCGAGCATCCCGCCAGTTCAGAGACGGCCGCTTTCACAATACGGCGCCGGTCGGACCGGGGTTGAAGAACGCCAATATTTTGTCGACCGCGGCCAAATTCTTTTTCGCCGGTGAGCGTCGCGTCCCTTCGTCGCCGCTGCCCGCCGAGAGCCCGCTCGAGCGCTGGTTGACCAAAGCCGACAGCGGTCTGCGTGCGACCTGGCTCGGGCATTCGACGGTGCTGCTCGAAGTCGACGGCCTGCGCGTCTTGACCGATCCGGTCTGGGGGCTGCGCGCGTCGCCGTCGAGCCATATCGGGCCCAAGCGATTTCAGCCGGCGCCGGTGGCGATCGCCGAGCTGCCGCCGCTCGACGCGGTGCTCGTGTCGCACGACCACTACGACCACTTGTGCAAAGAGAGCATCGCCGCGCTGGCGGAGCGGGACGTCCCGTTCATCACCTCGCTCGGCGTCGGCGACCGCCTCGAAGGCTTCGGCGTGCGGCCGGAAAAGATTTTCGAGCTCGACTGGTGGGAGGCGATTTCGTTCGGCCCCCTCACCATCACCGCAACGCCGTCGCAACATTTTTCGGGGCGCGGGGTCGGCGACCGCAACTCGACGCTGTGGTCGTCGTTCGTCGTGCGCGGGCCGGCGCACGCGGTCTTCTTTAGCGGGGATACTGGATTGACCGACGAGTACACGCAAATTCGCGAACGGCTGGGGCCATTCGATCTGGTGATGTTGGAGGTCGGCGCGTTTCACCCGAGCTGGGGCGACATCCATCTAGGCCCGGACAATGCGCTGACTGCGCTCGGCCTCCTCGGAGGCGGGGTCTTTTTGCCGGTTCACTGGGGAACGTTCAATTTGGGGCTGCACGCATGGGATGAGCCAGCCGAGACGCTTATTCGCAGCGGCGGCAACGTCCAGCTCGCGATGCCCAAGCTGGGCGCCCCGTTCGAGCCCGCGCACATCGACAAAGTCTCGCCGTGGTGGCGCGCGATCTCGGTCGCCGAGCGGCGACTGGGACATGAGCCGCCCAGCGACGAGGTGCAGGTCGCCGTCGCCGGGGACCCGGTCGACTAGCCTGACCCGGTTTACGGCGCGACGGACGGCATGAAGATGCGCCCATCGATCGGGCCGCCGCGCAGCGGCAACGGAAACGGCGCCCACTTGTTCACCTGATCGTCTCCGACCAGCGGCACCAGCGCGCCGTGGTTTTTGCACGTCTTGGGCGAAAGGACGTTGACGATCAGCGCGTTGCTGCTTGGCCAGACATCGACCACGCTGACCAGCTCATCACCGCCGGTGGCCAGCCGCGCCGGGAGTGGCTTGCCCTCCTGGTACAGGAGCGTGCGATCGCCGCCGCACCGTTTGTCATCGCTGAAGATCATTTTTCCGCGCCGCCAGGAGTACGGTCCGCCGGCGACCGACCGACCCAACCGCAGCCCGGCCGGCACCGTCGAGAACGTGTGATTCTTGAGATCGAACACGATCGAATCGGTCTCGCGCAGCTCGATGAAGCCCGCCGCATCGCTCTGTTGCAGATACAGATCGACCAGCACATGCGTCGCATCGAGCGACTGGCGCAGCTCACCGGGCGCGAAATTCTTCGAGCGCAGGTGCACCTCTTCGAATGCGCCGGTCGCCGCGTCGATCACCACGAGGTCGAACGTATCGAGTGACTGCGTGTAGTCGCGCACCGTGACCAGCACCGAGCTGCCGTCGGGCGCCACCCACGGCCTCACCAGCTCCCACTGGCTGGCGACGAGTCGCTTGTATGCGACCGCCACGACATGTCCAGCGCGCTCAATCGTGAGCGAGTGCGGATCGGCCAAGCTCGCCACCACAGCCCCATCGCGCGACGCCGAAGGCGCACGTCCGACCGCTCCGCCCGCACGGCTCAGGTGCCCGTTGGCGATTCGATAGAGCTCGCCGTCGACCGCGAGTAGCGGGGCATCGGTATCGGCGACGAGCACGAGCTGCGCCGGCCGCGGCGCCACCAGTGCCACCGCGCGATGATCGCTGGTCAAGGACACCGCTAGATTGTCGGTCGGCAGCACGAGCGCGCTTGTGCCCTTGAACAGTGCCGCTGCTTCCGGCGTCAGCTGCGGATGGGGACGAGCCATCGCCGGCGCACAAAGCGTCAACAGAAGGGGCAGCGAAGCTCCGAAACGCGAACCGTTCATCACCCGGTTCTACCCCGCGCTCGGCCATGAATGCTACCGTCCCGCACAATCTACGGGCTACGGGAGGCCGGCAATGCGACGCGGATGGGTAGTGATGATGGCGCTCCTTTTTTGCACGTTTGAGGCGCGCGCGACGGAGTGCGGCGACGCGCGTCGCGCGGCCGATCACTTGGGGGCAGCCGCTGCCGCCGAGCAGGCGTTACACCACGCCGGACCGGCACACGACGCCCGCGGTCAGGCCGATCAGTGGGACAAAAAAGTCGCCAAAGCGTGTGCCGAACGACGCGTCACGCTGTCTGCGCTACCGCTGGCGTATCTCACGTCGGCCCCCGGCCAGAGCCACATCGAGCTCGAGATCCCGGCTTCGTTCTCGCTCTCGCTTTCGACGCGCGCGGGTGCCGCGGCCGGCATCGTCTTTCGCGAGCCAGCGCACATCGACATTCCCGCCGGCACGCGCTGGAGCTACACCAATGGTGGCGTGGCGGTCGTTGTCGCGCGCGACGCCGTGTTGACCGTCAACGAGCCCAAGGCCGGGCTGGGCCAGTGGCGCATCGACCTCGGTCCGACGCCGCCGCAAATTTTGCCTCTGGCCGCGCTCACCACCTGCGCCGCAGGCGGTGCCGCCGTCGCGCATCTCGATCGCGCGGACTGTCAGCTCTTGACCAGCATCGTGCCGGCGCCGGCACCGGCGGTACCCGGTCGTGGGCGGGCGGTGTACGTCGGTGAATGGCAGTACGGCTGGCACAGCGGCCTCGAGCTGGGCGACGAGGAGTTGGCCCGCGCCAACGACGCCGCCGCCACCGATGTCGTGCCGCGCGTCGATGCGACCCTCGGACTGTCGGCACCGCTGGCCGGGATTTCCGACGGAAAACGACTGAGCGTGACGTTCGAGACCCATGCCGTTTCACACACCGCCGGGGCGCGTATCTCGCTCGGGCACGAGTGCAGCGGCGACGACGAAAAGTGTGAAGCGGTGCGGTTCGGCGTCGCGGTTTGGTTCGATCGCGTCTTTGGAGTGCCCTTTATTCGCTCGGTCGGATCGTCGCTCACGCAGGCGAGCGCGGCGGGAAAGATCGCCGACCGTCTGGCGCGCCCGATGGCCGGCCAACGCGTCATGTTGGTCAGCGGCGATCGCAAGATCGTCACCATCTCGGATGACGTCGGCGAATACCGCTTCATCCAGCTGGCCGGCGGCAAGGCAACCGTATTTCCCGTCGGCAAAGCGCCGACCGACCGGCCGGGCAACGAAGAGTCCAAGCAGGTCGACATCGGGATCGGCGAGACCAAAGTGCCAATGCTGTTCGTCAACAAACGCTTCGACTAAACCTCGACTAAACCGTACTATTTCGATGTGCAGTTACACTCCTCTTAAATAAAACTACAAACACCTACCTCTTCTGAGAGGCGTCGTTTGTGCGAGTGCGCACGCGTTTTGCGAATGCGCCTCAACAATTCGTGCTTTCAGCGTGCGACTACCCGCCATGCTCCTCGTCTATCGCTAGACGGGGGACCGATGACCAACACCATGCGAGCTCCGGTTGCGCTATGTGCTCTCTTTTTTGCCGGTTGCTTCTCGGCGCCGCTCGCGACACCTCCCAATGTCGTGCGGCAATACACACCGATTCGCGTCCCTGAATGCGGTGAATCCAACAAGGCCGATATCCTCTTCATGGTCGACAACTCGAGCTCGATGACGGCGATGCAGACGCAGCTGCGGGCGCACTTCGTCGACTTTCTCAACGTGTTCGACGATCTCGCGAGCGCCGGCATCTACGCCGACCTGCACATCGGCGTGGTGACCTCGGACTACGGCGCCGGCGACATCGCGAGCACCGAAATCGGCGGCTGTGACGCCTCACCCGGCGGGCAGCGAGGATTGCTGCAGGTTCTACCGGCGAGCTACCTCGGCCTCGCGGGTTGCCAGGCGCCGATCGGTGTGCCCTACATCCAGTATTCGTTCGCTCCGCAGGGATTGAACAACCTGCCCGCCGGAGCCCCGCCGGGAGTCGCTGGGCTCAACCAAACCTTCACCTGCATGGCCTCGGTCGGAGCCCAAGGGTGCGGCTTCGAGCACCCGCTCGAATCGGTTCGTGCCGCCCTCAGCCAGACGAGCGCGCTGGCCGGACCGGGAGCGCCGAACGGAAATTTTCT
>JBBQIO010000171.1:0-7218 GCA_038325015.1 Polyangia bacterium | reverse complement strand
TGGTGCCCGAGGATTATCAGGCGGCCGAGCTGTGCCGAAAGCAGGGCAAGCCGGTGATCTGGGTGGCCAACAAGGTCGACGGCCCGCAAAACGAAGCCCAGGCGCAGGAGCTGTACGCGCTCGGCGCCGACGAAGTCATCGCGATCTCGGCGCAGCACGGCCGCGCCACCGCCGATCTGTGCGATGCGATCATTGCCCGGCTGCCCGACGCGCCGACGCTGGAGGCGCTCGAAACGGACGGCGAAAACGGCGGCGAGGGCGAGGCCGACGCCGACCCCAAAAAGCCGATTCGCCTGGCGCTGGTCGGCCGACCCAACGCGGGAAAATCGTCGCTCATCAATCGCTTTTTGGGCCAAGAGCGCATGCTGGTCGATGCCACCGCGGGCACCACGCGCGATCCGGTCGACACCGAGGTCGAGATCGCCGGTCGGCGTTATCTCTTGATCGACACCGCCGGTATCCGCCGTCGCGCCAAGGTCCACGTGCCGATGGAAAAGATCGCCGTGGCCATGGCCGAAAAGGCGGTGCGGCGCGCCGACGTCTGTGTGCTGGTGGTCGACGCAGCCGAAGGGTTGGCCGAGCAGGAGGCCAAGATTGCCGGGCTGGTCGACGCGGCCGGACGCGCGCTGGTCATCTGCTTCAACAAGCTCGATCTGATCGACACCAAGCGTGAGGCGCAGCTCCGCCAGGACATCGAACGGCAGCTGCAGTTCGTCCCGTGGGCGCGCGTCGTGTTCGCCTCGGCCTCGACCGGTAAAGGGCTACAGCGCATCCTCGATAGCGTGCAGGCGGCGTTCGGCGCGTACACCAAACGCGTCGGAACCGGCGAGCTGAACCGCTGGTTCGATCGCATCGTCACTGCACATCCGCCGTCGCTCTATCGAGGCCATCCGGTCAAGCTGTACTTCATTCAGCAGCCGACCAGCCGACCGCCGACGTTCTTGATCTCGGTCAACCATCCGGACGGCATTCACTTCTCCTACGAGCGCTATCTGACCAATCAGCTGCGCGAGGCGTTTGACCTGAACGGCACGCCGATCCGGGTCATCGCGCGGCAGCGAAAAGGGCGCTCAGCGGAGGAGCGGACGGGGGGAGCCGGTGGGCGAAACGCGGCCAAGCCCAAGCCCCGGGCCACTGGCAGCCGGCCCAAGGGCAGCGGCGGGGCGCGCCGGAACGATCGCTCCTAGCGTCAGGTAAAGCGTGCGAAATACGTCGTCGTAGCTGTCGAGGCGCCCGACGTAGGTGACCCGGTCGCCGGGATGAAGGTGGGCGCGTTCGACGGTCCGACGTGCGCTCGGCAGATAGAGCGAGACGTCGAATGTAGTCGTCTCGCGTCGCTGCTTGAGCGTGATGCCGTTGGCGCTGAACGAGACCAGCGTCCCGGTCCAGCGCACCCATTTGCCGCGATAGCCGACCCATTGCGCCGCCTTGGTCGCGGGCGCACCGCGGTGTAGCAAGAACATCGGATAGAGCGTTTCGAAGGAGTCGTCGACGAATACCGGCGCCGCGGCCGGCGCCATGTGCGATCCGGGCAGGTCGAGGCCGTCGTTGTCACAGCCGTTCAAGAGGCCGAGCCCAAGCTGAAGGACGAGGACCGCGGCAACACCCCGGATGCGCGGCGTGTCTACACACACTGCGCAGGGTCGGGGACGACACAGACCGTGTTGACGCAGGCTAAAAACGGCGCGCACTGCAGGCCGCTGCAGCTTCCCCCCGCCTGGCTGAAGGGTGTGCATACTCGAGTCGTGGACAAGCAGTACAGCCCGGCTGCACACTCAATCCCTTCGCCGCTGCAGGAAGCCGTCGCCTGGGCGACCGTGTAATTGGCGCATTTTTGCGTGTTGCTGTCGCAAAAGAGCTGCGGCTGACACTCGGATCCGGTTGTACAGGCGCCACCGACGCCGACGCGCGCCGTGCAGACGGCGCTGACACAGGTGAGTCCGGAATGGCAGGCGGCTCCGTCGAGGCACGGCTCGCCTTGGGTCGGCAGCCGGGTGCACACGTTTGCGTTCGCCCCGCTGGAGGCACTGGCGCAGGTCGCCCCGGTGGCGCAGTGGCTTCCCGGTGTCACGCCGGACGCGCAAGCGCCGCCGACCGGGATCACCGAGGTCGCGAGGCACGTCGGCGGGTCGGTTCCATTGTCGCTCAGGCAGTCGAGCCCGTGGGCGCAGGCCAGGTTCGTCGTAGTGGCTTGGCCACAGGGCTGGCCGGCCGCCGCCAGGCTGGAGCAAACTCCGCAGATCATGGTGCCCGTCGTCGTAGCCGAAGGCGTGCAGGCGCCGCCCGAGCACTGAGCCTCCGACTGGCAGGCGGTACCGTCTGCCAGCGTCCCTGGAGGCGTCTGGCACGCCGAAAGGTCGTCCAGCGTGTCACACGACGCAGCATGGGTCGCGCTGGCGCAGCGGTTCAGGTACGTGACCGTCACGTTGGAACCGTTGGCCGTGACCAGGTTGTCGCAAACGGTGACGAACGTGGAGCGATACATCGGCGCGAACGGGCTTAGTGCGAGCTTGCCGCCGCAACGGCTCTCGAGGTTGGCGAGCGCGTCGAAGTAGCCTGCACACGCGCTGCTCAACGTGGTTGGTGCGCCGCTGCAGCCCGCCGCGAACGATGCCAATAGGAGGGCACACGCCAAAGGATTTTTCTTCATGGGCCGAAGCGTCGCGCAAACCACGGCGGAGCGCAATGCGCCAAGAGCCGTCCTGGCTTAGTTTACATAATGCATATTATCGGACATTGAATACGTGGGCCGAAAACAGGCCCACCGACGGGAAAAAGCCTTCGCCGGCCTCAGCCGTCGGGATCCGGCTAAGCCGGCGCGCGTAGGCCGAACGCGAACGTGAACGCCACGACCACTAGCGCGTGGGCAATCTCCCCGCTGGCGATGCGCCCGGGAATCTCGCCCACCGGGACCAGCACGACCTCGATGTCCTCGCCGCCATCTTGCGCCAGCTCCGCGACGCGATGAACGCCACGCGCCAGGAATGTGTGGCACCGGTTGTTCTGCATCGCCGGGTTCGGCGCGATCGATCCACAGGGGGCGAATTCGCGGGCCCGATATCCGGTCTCTTCGAGAAGCTCGCGCTCGGCGGCCTCTTTGGGGCTCGCATCCTCGGCGTCGATCATGCCGCCCGGAAGCTCCAGCGTCTCTTCGTCGATGCCGTGGCGCTGCTGGCGCACCATGACGACATGCCCATCGTCGGTCAGCGGCACGATGTTGCACCAGTCGCCCGATGCCAAAATGTAAAAATCGTGGCCGCCGCCCGTCCTAGGCGACACCAGCTGGTGCCGCTCGACAGTGAAGATCGGCGTTTCGAGCACCGCGCTGCGGCCGCGGCGCTCCCAGGGCTGCGTCACGCGCGGCCTCGTGGCCCCGGGCCGGCCAGGATCGCGGCCAGGCGCCGCTCGAGATCCTCGCCGCTGGTCGACGGACGGTCCGCGGTCAGGTCGCCGTCACCCTCGGCGGCGCTCGAGAAGATCTCGGCGCCAAGCACGATCTGCGGCGCCTTGGCACGCGCCAGCGCGACCTGGGCGCGCTCCTCGGCGAGCCGCGGAAAGGTGTAGCGCATCTGGCCCGCGTCGTCGGTAATGACATCGCCGTCGAGGTCAGCGACCACGCCGGTCAAGAGCATGTCGACCTGTGCGGAATCGATGCCCTGGGCTTTGGCAACCTGGGCGATCAGCGGCCTCGGATCGAGCCCCGCGGCGTCGCTCTGGAACGCCGCCTTGAGTAGCATCTTGCGGGCGCGACGTCGTCGACGTTTGCTGCGGCGACCGCGCTCGACCAGCCAGCGCGTCGTCGGAATGGCCAGAAAAACGGCCGAAAAAAGCAGTGGAAACAGGCTCAGCCAAAACATGCCGGTGTCGCCCAGCCCATGTTTGAGCACGAACGCCGGCCCGATCGTCAGCGCTGCCAGGACGTTGAATCCGGCGAATCCGCCGACCGCCGCGTTGCCGCCCGCGGTGTTGCCAGTCAGCGCGGGATCCGGCTCCGGTCGTTCGAAATCGAGCTGCGTGGCACTCGTCGAAAGCAGCGACTGACGGCGCAAATCGTCGAAGGCATAAATCAGCGTGCCGTCGTCGGCCACCTCGACCTCGCCGTCGTATTCGGCCATCAACCGGGTCAGCTCCTCGTC
This sequence comes from Polyangia bacterium, assembly GCA_038325015.1. Classification (GTDB taxonomy): domain Bacteria; phylum Myxococcota_A; class Polyangia; order Palsa-1104; family Palsa-1104; genus JBBQIO01. The sequence goes on along the minus strand of JBBQIO010000171.1, from coordinate 3,082 downwards.
GGCGCGGGCCAGCGAAACGCCGGACAGGGCGGCCATCTCGCTGGCCGTCACGCGCCCTTTTTGCGCCTGCACGAAGGCGATCAAGCGCTTGTCGGCGGCGCGTGGATCGCGGAGCGTCGGCTTGGGGCCGAAGACGAAATCGAACACCACCTGGTAAAAGCGCTTCTTCGGGCCGTCACCAGCGCTCGGCGCCATGCGACGCGGCTGACCATAGCCGTAGCCGTAGCGCTGACGCGGCGCCAGGTCGGGCATCATCAGGTACCAGATGAACGGCAGGCCGAAGCCGTCGCCGTCACGCCGATTGGAGTCGCCCCGTCGCGCCAGCGACATCGAAATCATCATGGCCACGAAGGCCACGACGTAGGCCACCAGGGTCACCGCAATCCAAACCTTGAAGATCCACTGAAAGCCGATCCAGGCCGAGGCCGCCAGCGTGCCCAGCCGCTCGCGCCAAGGCACCGCGTCGCGGCGCTCGAGCGTCGGGTCGAATTGATAGATCAGCTCGCCGTCGTCGGTGACGCCAACGTGGCTGCGGTAGTGCTTGACCAGGTCGGTCAGCGCCGGCTCGGCCTGCGCCGCCGGCATGCCGGTCATCGCGACTGCGTCCGCCTTGGTGACTTTGACCAGCGTGGTCGTGCCGCGCGCGCGCTGCTTGAGCGCGTCGAACAGCTGCCGCGTGGCCAGCGGATCTTCGACTCGGGTCGCGACCCGGACTCGGGAATCTCGTTTGGACTGAAAGGCCATGGGAAGTGCTCTCGCTCTAGCACATAACGTGGGGCGCCACGACGGCCGCGGCAAGGCTCGTCGTCTGGTTCTCAGTCGCGGCTGGCGCGATTGAGCTTGGCGATGAAGATGAGCGAGCGCGGCATGTGACCCAGATGCTCGGTGACCAACTGGGTGAGCGCGGCGCGACAGGCGCGGTCGACCTCGGCCGGCGCGGGCGCCGCAGGGTTGACGCTCGGTGTCGCAGACTGCGCCTCGCACAGAGCGCGTCGAGCAGCGCCGTCGAGCGGGGTCGCCGAACCGGCGGCAGCACTGTCGCAACGCCCGCAAAGCACCCCACCCCGCCGCGCATCGAAGAGCTGTCCGGGTCCATCGAGCTCGGTCCGTCCGCAGCCGAGGCAGTGGTTCAACGTGGGGGCCAGACCGACCAGCGCCAAAAGGTGCAGCTCAAATGCACGCAGCCGCGCGGCCGTCGCGCCCTGCTCGTCCAGGCCGCCGAGAAACTCAATCAGACCGCGAAAAACTCCCGGCTCCGGCTGGCGCGCCGGCAACAGTCCGTCAATCAGCTCGCAGGCGTAACCGGCATGGGCGATTCGCGCCATGTCGTCGACGATGTGGGGCAGGCCGCGAGCGGCATGAAAGCCGTCGAGCAGATCGAGCGAGGCGCGAGGCCGCTCGACGACGGTCGCCTCACCGATGGCGAACAACGTCAAGCCACCGAACCGCTTTTGGCTTTTGCGCGCGCCGCGGGCCAGGGCGCTCAGCTTTCCGTGGGCCAAGGTCATCATCGTGACGACGCGATCACTATCGCCAAAATCACTCAACCGCACGATCACCGAAGGCGTCGACGAGGCGAGCACTAAGGGGTGTCCAACTCTGGTTTTGCGGCGCGCACGGCTCGTGATAAAACGAGAACATGGCCGGCAATCCGCCCCGTGAAACGCCCGAAGGCTTCGCCAAACGCGAGGTCAGGACCGAGCTCGAACGCGCAGCCACCCGCGAAAAAATGCTGAAGAACGCGACGCTGCTCTCTGAAAAGATGCCCAGTCATTTTTTCGAGTTCTGCACCATGCTCCGCGAAAACGTCACGCGCTTCAATGCTACGTGCGATCCGGCGCGACGCATCTTTTGGCGTGAGTCGGCGGCGCTGGCAGCGCGGGATGCGAACCCGAACGCCGACTTCAACCTGACCTTCAATCGCGATCTGAGCGAGGTCAACGTCGGCTTGAACGCGATGGGCCGCGGCGGCAAGCCAGCCGTCTTTCTCATCGACGTCAACGGCAAGATTCGCGGCGATCAGGTGTTCATGGCGCGCGTCGAAGGGCAGGCGCGCGAGCAGATCGTCTTTCGCATCACCGTCAACTTCAAGAAGCAGGAATGCGACATGAAGACCTTCGCCGAGCGCTTGGTCATGGGGGTCGTCACTCAGGAATTCTGGTACATCTTCGACGACCCGAAACGATAAGGTTACGATTTTCTGTGGCGAGCGAGCCGGTCGCACACGGTCTTGATGTAGCGCGCCCTTAGGAAATCGAAGCGGCCGGCGGGTTGTGGCCGAGCAGCGCCGACAGCGTCAACGTCACCACCAGGATGAACAGCAGCACCACCAGGGCGAAGCCGACGCGGCGCTTGTCGAGCGCGCCAAGCAGCCCGAACGCCTCTTCGATGCGTGACGGCGGATCATTGACCACCGCCGGCGCTGTTGCGCTCGGCGCCGCAGCGGGTACGACCACCGGTTCGAACGGCAGCGCCTGGCTGCGCTGGTAGGCCTGCACGAGCGGGTTGCCGTCGAGCTTCACGACGCGCGCGTAGGCGCGGAGAAAACCGAACACGAACACCGGCGGCGGCAAGAGAGCGAACTGCCCCTCTTCGAGCAGCGTCAGCATGCTCTCTTTGATCTTGGTGATGCGGCCGACGTCGGCCAGCGACATGCCCAGTTTCTCGCGCTGCACGCGCAGCGTCCGCCCGGGATGGTCGGAGGAGTCGATGTTCTTCAGGCGATCTTTTCCGGCATTGGGCAGCATCACTGGGTCACCGTACACTCTTGGGCCAGACAGCTGCGCGGCGCCATCGCCACGCAGTGGGTAAACAGCTCCTCGGCGCGTTTACGATCCTGACGGTGCACGGCAATGAGTCCGCCGAGCAAGAACGCCTCTTGAATGGGACACGCCTTATCCCCTACCACTTTGTCGATCTCCTCGGCGGCGCGGTCCAATTCTTTTTGCTCGTAATACACTTTGGCCAGTCGATATCTGCCGACGCAGAATTGCGGCTGGTCGAACAGCGCCTGCCGGAGCGCCTTGGCGGCGCGCGGCAGATCGTGCTTTTGTAGGTAGGCCCAACCGAGGTTTCCCTCGGC
>JBBQIO010000170.1:0-7232 GCA_038325015.1 Polyangia bacterium | reverse complement strand
GGCAATTCACCAACGCGGCGTGGCGCGGGGCATTTTGCAAATCGAGATTCCCGGCGTCTATGTGTCAGGTCAAACGGTCGGGCTGGCCATCACGGCCAGCGCAACGGCGGGCGAGCTCGGCCACGGCAGCAACCCAGCCGTCAAGCTTTCGCCGGGCTGCACCGCGCTATCGATGACCATTGCGCCCGACGCCGGCCTAGACGCCTCGGTTCCCATTGACCTGGCGATGAGCTCGGATCTGAAGACCGCTGTGCCCGACTTCGGCGACCTGAGCGTCGATCTCAGCCCGGGCGTCGACATGGCCCGCTCCTACACCGCTGACCCAGCGACGTTTTTCGGAGCGGCCCGTTGCGATAAGCTCGGTGCGCTCCTGTGCGATAGCTTCGAGCTGCCGCTCAACACCGGGACTTGGACCGTCAGCGGAAGTGCCAGCGTCGACACGACCCACGCCGCGCGCGGCTCCGGTGCACTGCATCTGCACACGCACGACAACGTCGCCGCCACCATCACCGAGCATGTGACCTTCCCGGCGGCCGGCAACTCGTTTTATGGCCGCATGTTTGTCTACAGCACCGGCTTCCCGTCTCCTCCCGCGTATCCGTTCGCGCAGTGGAACTTCGTGCAGGCGACGGGAGCACCGGCCGACGAAGACACCAAAGAGGGAGGCCAGTGGAACGGCACCAAGAACATATTCGGCGTCGGCAGCTACGATGTGCGCGGCGGCAATGGCACGGGGGACTGGTTGACCTACGACAAAGATCCCCCGGGTCCGCCGGTGATCAACCAGTGGATGTGCCTCGAGTGGCAGTTCGACGGGACCAACAATGAAACGCACTTTTTTTGGGACGGCGTGGAGCACCTGTCGATGCACACGACGGAGACCCAGCACTCCTTCGGCCCGGGTCGAGGTGGCGTACCCTTCATCCTGCCGCAATTTGCGCGCGTAGCACTCGGCGGGCGCGTGTTTCAGCCACCAGCCATGTCGACGACCCAAAACTTCGACGTCTGGATCGACGAGGTCGCCATCGACACCCAGCGCATCGGCTGCAACAACTAAATTTAGCGGCCGACCTGCAGGTAGCCCGCCTGATACCACGCGTAGTAGCGGGCCTGCTCATCGGCGCTCAGCGCTTGTGGGAGCGGCAGCCGTCGCTCGTTGACCAGTGCGATGAATCGTTTGATCGCGGCGCGGTCCGCGGTGTGCGCTTCGCCGTTTAAAAAGAGGAGCGTTCCGCGAACCAAACCGCGGCTGGCAAGGGCGAGGCGAAAGTGCCCTTTTTCGGCGAGCCGGCGACCGAACGCTTCGATCGACAGAGCTCTGGCCGGCAGCGCGAAGAGGACGTGCGGCTTGGGCCGCGTCAGAAAGCTGCCGACGAAGCGCGTGACCAGCGCGTCATCCCAGTCCATGGTGTGCAGCACGGATGCAATGCTTGCAAGCAGCCGATCGCCCACTTCGAACGGCTCCTTTTGCACCTGCAGATCCGGGTCGGTCAAGAGCGTGTCGTCCGGCGAATCGACGTCCAGCGATTGGGCCAGATACCCCAAAAAACTCTGCGTCAGCTCGCGATGCGAGGGCGCTAAAAAACCAATCGAATAGGTGAAGCACGGCCCGCCTTCGGCCACCCCCCAGTGCGCCACGCTCGGCGGCAAATAGAGCATGTCGCCGGGCTCGAGCAGCCACTCCTCTTCCGCTTCGAAGTGCGCCAGCACTTTTATCGCCGCATCGGGGTCAACCACGTGATCGCTATTGGCGGCGATTCGCCAGCGTCGCCGGCCGGGCCCCTGCAGCAAAAATACGTCGTAGCGATCTTCGTGCGGCCCGACCGAGCCGCGCGCTGTCGCGTAGCTGACCATCAGATCGTCGATGCGCGCCGCGGGTATGAACGAGAACGCGCGCAAGAGCTCCCAGCCGCCCGGAATTAGGCTTTCGATGCCATGCACCAACAGCGTCCAGTGGTCCTTGGGGAGCATCTCGACGTCGAGCGCGCCGAATGGACCGTCATGACGCTGCCATTTCGATTTCCCTCGGGCGCGCGGCTGCTCGATCACCAGACGCGAGACTGCATCGGGGCGGGTGGCGAGTTCCAAGAGCGCGTCGCGATCGACGATTCCGGCAAAGCCCGGGATCGCCTGACGAACCAAGAACGGCCGCTTCTGCCAGTAGTCACGCAGAAAGCGTCCCGGCGGCATTTTGCCGAGGAGCGAGCTCATCGGCGGATCGTATCGCACCCGATCTACGATAACCTCCTTTGTACTTGCGCGTCCTTTTACTCACGCCGCCGATGACGCAGCTCAATACGCCCTACCCGGCGACGGCGTATTTGACCGGCTTTCTTTCGCTGCACGCGGCGCGCGTTGGCTTCGAGGTCCGGCAAGCCGACCCGGCGCTGGCGCTCTTTCTCCGGCTATTCAGCACCGACGGCCTGACCCGCGTCGCGCGTCAGATCTCTAAAGCCAAACGAAAATCGAGCACACCTTCGGTCCAGGCCTTTATCGCGCGCAGTGACGAATACATCGACACGGTCGAGGCCGCAGTGCGCTTTTTACAAGGGCGCGATCCGGGACTGGCGCTGCGCGTCGTCGGGCGTGCGTTCTTGCCCGAAGGCCCGCGCTTCGCTTCGCTGACTCCTGACGGCGACTCGCTCGACTGGGCGTTCGGCTCGCTCGGCCTTGAGGATCGCGCGCGCCATCTGGCCAGCCTGTACATCGACGACCTGGCCGACGTTATCGAAGCGGCCATTGACCCGCACTTTGCCCTCTCGCGCTACGGCGAGCGGCTGGCGTCGAGCGCGCCGACGTTCGATCCGCTGCGCGCCGCGCTCGAAGGCGCCCCTACGCTCGTCGACACCCTGCTCGATGACGTTACCGCCGAGCTGTACGCCGAGCATCGGCCGGATCTGGTCGGTCTAACGGTGCCGTTTCCGGGCAATGTCTACGGGGCGTTTCGCATCGCCCGCCAGCTCCGCGCGATCGCCCCAAAAACGCGCATCGCGCTTGGCGGCGGTTACGTCAACACCGAGCTGCGCTCCTTGTCCGACGCGCGCGTCTTCGACTACGTCGACTACATCACGCTCGACGACGGCGAGCGTCCACTGCTCGCGCTCATCGAGTCGCTGTGCGCACCCAACGAAGCCAAACCGCTGTTTCGTACGCGTTTACGCGAGCACGGCAAAATCGTCGAGCAGACATCGCCCATCTTGCACGACGTGCCGCTGCGCGACGCCGGCACGCCAACCTATCGCGGCCTTTTGCTCGATCGTTATCTTTCGCTGCTCGAGCTGCTCAATCCGATGCATCGACTGTGGTCCTCGGGGCGCTGGAATAAGCTCACGATCGCGCACGGCTGCTACTGGAAAAAATGCAGCTTCTGCGACATCACGCTCGACTACATCGCGCGCTACGACCTGGCCGCCGCCGATCTTCTGGTCGACCGCATCGAGGCGCTGATCGCCGAGACCGGGCAGAGCGGCTTTCATTTCGTCGACGAGGCGGCGCCGCCCGCGGGATTGCGGGCGCTGGCCGAGCGGCTCAAAGCGCGCAAGGTCGTGTGCACCTGGTGGGGCAATATTCGTTTCGAAAAGACCTTCACGCCGGCGCTGGCACGCCTACTGGCCGAGTCGGGCTGCGTCGCCTTGAGCGGCGGCTTGGAGGTCGCCTCCGACCGGCTGTTGGCGCTCATGCAAAAAGGCGTCACCGTCGCCCAGGTGGCCCGGGTCACGCGCGCCCTGACCGACGCCGGAATCATGGTTCACGCCTATCTCAAGTACGGATTTCCCAGCGAAACCGAACAGGAGACCATCGATTCGCTGGAGCGCGTCCGGCAGCTGTTCGTCCACGGCTGTCTGCAGTCGGCGTTCTGGCATCGCTTCGCGGCGACGGCGCATAGCCCGATTGGCCAGACACCGGCGCTGTTCGGAATCCGTCTGGCGCGGCAGCCCAAGGCGACCTTCGCGCGCAACGAGCTGGCGTTCGTCGACCCGACGGTATGCGATCACGACGCGCTCGGCGTCGGTCTGCGCAAGGCGCTCTACAACTACATGCACGGGGTCGGGCTCGACGTCGCGGTCCACGAGTGGTTTGCGCCTGAGCCCGGCGCGCGCGCAAAAAAACACAAACCAATCGCACGCTCCGCGGTCGACCCGGAGTTCGTGTGGAAGGCGCTCAACAATCCGGTTTGAAAATCGAGGCGAAGTGTTAAGACCGGCCTCATGAACCTTCATCGCGATTTTCTGTGGGTGTGCGCAGCGCTGGGCTTCTTCGCTGCAACGGCGAGTGCAGCGCCACCGAGCGCGGCGGGAATCGATCTGGCCGGTATGGACCGCGCGGTGCTGCCCGGCGACGACTTTTTCCGCTTCGCCAACGGCGGCTGGCTGGCCCGCACGGTGATCCCGTCCGACCGCGCCAGCGACGGCACCGGCGAGGCGCTCAGCGAACTGACGGCGCACCGCACCACCGACCTCATCCAAGAGGCGGCCAGGAGCGCCCGACCCGGCAGTGAGGCGCAGAAGATTGGCGATTTCTACTCGAGCTTCATGGACGAGACCGCGATCGAAAAAAAAGGCGTCGCCCCGCTGACCCCGATTTTGTCGGCGATCGACGCCATCGCCGATCTGCCAGCGCTGTCGCGCATGCTCGGCGACACGCTGCGGGCCGACGTCGACGTGCTCAACGCGACCGAGTTTCATACGGCGAATCTGCTCGGCCTGTGGGTCGCGCAGGATCTGACGACGCCAAATCGGTACGTGCCGTTCCTCCTTCAGGGCGGGCTCGGCCTGCCCGACCGCGACTATTATCTGGACGCCACGCCGCGCATGGCCGACTTGCGCACCAAGTACCAGGCGTACATCGCGGCGCTGCTCAAGCGCGCCGGGATCGCCGACAGCGACGCCAAGGCCGCCCGCATCTTTGCTCTCGAGCACGCTATCGCCGTCGTGCACTGGCCGCGGGAGCAATCCGAGGATGTCACCCGCGGCAACAACCACTGGTCGCGGGCGCAATTCGACAAAGGCGCGCCCGGCCTCAATTGGACAGCATTTTTCGGCGCCGCGGGGCTCGACCGTCAGAGCGACTTCGTGGTCTGGCAGCCGAGCGCGCTACGCGGCATCTCGGCGCTAGTGCATGACACGCCGCTTTCGACCTGGAAGGAATATCTCGCCTATCACGCCATCGACCGCTTCACGAGCGTCCTGCCCAAGCGCTTTACCGAGGAGACGTTCGACTTTTATGGACGCGTCCTGTCGGGCACCACGCAAGAGCGCGCCCGCTGGAAACGCGCGATCGACGCCACCGATGGCGCGCTCGGCGAGGCGGTCGGCAAGCTCTATGTCGCGCGCTATTTTCCGCCGGCAGAGAAAGCCCGCGCCGAAGCGATGGTCAAGAACGTGCTCGCCGCGTTTGGCAAGCGCATCGACGCGCTGAGCTGGATGGCCCCCGAGACCAAGGCGCGAGCCAAAGCCAAGCTGGCCGTGCTCAAGGTCGGTGTCGGCTATCCCGACCATTGGCGCGACTACTCGGCGCTGCGCATCGTCCGCGGTGACGCCTTTGGCAACAAAGACCGCGCGCAACGGTTCCGGTTGGCCCAGGAGCTGGCCAAGCTCGGCAAGCCGGTCGATCGCTCCGAATGGGTGATGAATCCGCAGCTCGTGAACGCGGTGAATCTGCCGGCGATGAACGCGCTCAACTTTCCCGCGGCGATTCTGCAGCCGCCCTACTTCGATCCGCAGCGTGCCGCGCTGATGGACTACGGCGCCGCGGGCGCGACCATCGGCCACGAGATCAGCCACAGCTTCGACGATCAAGGCGCGCTGTTCGACGCCGATGGCCGACTGAAGAACTGGTGGACGACCGCCGACTTCGCGCACTTCAAAGCGTCGGGGGCGCAGTTGGCGGCGCAGTTTGACGCATACCATCCGTTCGCCGATGCCGCGGTCAACGGCAAACTGACGCTGAGCGAAAACATCGCCGATGTCGCCGGCCTGTCGGCGGCCTACGACGCGTACCGTGGGTCGCTCGGCGGCCAGGAGGCGGCGACGGTCGCGGGACTCAGCGGGGATCAGCAATTTTTCCTGAGCTTCGCGCAAAGCTGGCGCAACAAGGCACGCGAGGCGGCTGCCCGACGACAGCTGATCACCGACGGCCATGCACCCGATGAATACCGCGCCGACACGGTGCGCAACCTCGACGCGTGGTACAGCGCCTTCGACATCAAAGCGGGACAAAAACTGTTTCTCGCGCCGGCCACGCGCGTCAAGGTCTGGTGATGGGGCATCATCCTCCGATGCCGCTGCCGCCCGCTTTTCTCGACGCCATCGCCCGCGATTTTCCGGCCGATTTTCTGAGCCTCGATCCGAGTGACCGCGCCGACTATGGCCGCGACTGGACGCGCGTTTTTTTGCCCGACGCCTCCGCCGTCGCCCTACCCCGCTCCACCGACGAGGTCTCACGTCTGTTGGCGCTGTGCAGCGCGCACCAAGTGCCAGTGGTGCCGTCGGGTGGGCGCACCGGCTTGGCCGGCGGCGCGATGGCCACGCGCGGCGAGCTGGTCGTGTCCTTGAGCCGCATGCGGCGCATCGATCCCATCGACGAGCTGGGCTCAACCGTGCGCGTGCAGGCCGGCGCGGTGACCGAGGCGGTCCATCGTTTTGTCGCCGACCGCGGCCTGACCTGGCCGATCGATCTGGCGTCCAAAGGATCGAGCCAGGTAGGCGGCAACATCTCGACCAACGCTGGCGGCGTGCGGGTCATTCGCTACGGGCACACGCGGCAATGGGTGCTCGGTCTCGAGGTCGTCCTGGCCTCGGGGCAAGTGCTCGAGCTCAACGGCGCGCTGGAAAAAAACAACATCGGACTCGATCTGCGACAGCTCTTCATCGGCTCCGAAGGCACACTCGGTATCGTCACCGAAGCAACGCTGAAGCTGACGCGGCTGCCGGCCAAGAGCGATGTTTTTCTCTTCGCCGTGCGCGATCTGGCCGGTGTGCTGGCGCTGTTTGCCGCCGCCAAGCGCGCTCCGTTTGCGCTGGCGGCGTTCGAGTTTTTTACCGACCGCTGCCTTTTGCGCGTCGAGCGCCATCGCAAGCTGCGCAGCCCGTTTCCGGCCCCATCGAGCCATTACGTGCTCATCGAGGCCGAAGGCGGCGATGACGCCGACCTCGAGAAATTCAGCGAAGAGGTCGTCGCTGCCGACCTTGTCACCGATGGCACTTTGGCGCAGAGCAAGAGCCAGGCCGCGG
>JBBQIO010000169.1:0-7239 GCA_038325015.1 Polyangia bacterium | reverse complement strand
ATCGGCGGCGCGCGTGCCATGGCGGCGCTGCGGCTGCGCGTCTTCGAGCTCTTTTCGCGCCTCTCGCTGCGCTACTACGATCGCACGCCAGTGGGGCGCCTGGTGACCCGCGCTACCAACGACGTCGACGCCGTGTCCGAGCTGTTCGCCTCCGGAGTGCTCAACGCGATCGGCGATCTGACCTCGCTAATCGGGATCGTCGTGTTGATGCTGTCGCTCGACTGGCGGCTGTCGCTGGTGGCCTTCGCGTCGCTGCCGCTGGTCGGCGCGATCGTCGTTTGGGTGCGCGAGCGATCGCGCGCCGCATATCGCGATGTGCGTGTGTGGGTGGCGCGGCTCAATTCGTTTCTCAACGAGCAGGTGACCGGAATCGCCGTCGTGCAAGCCTACGGTCGCGAGCAGGCGATGGCCGCCGAGTTCGACGAGGTCAACTACGCCTACCGCGACGCCAATCAGCGCGCGATTTTATACGAGTCGTTGCTCGACGCCGCCATCGAGATGGTCTCCACGGTGTGCATCGCGTCGATTTTGTGGTGGGCCGGCCTGCGCCACGCGCATACGTCGTTCGCGGTGGTGGTGACCTTCACGCAATACGTGCGGCAGTTCTTCGAGCCGGTCAGCATGCTGTCGCAGCGCTACACGATTTTTCAAAGCGCGATGACCGGTGCCGAGCGGATTTTTCAGCTCCTCGACGAGCCGGATCTCGACCGCGCGGCGGATCTCGCGGCCGCGCCGCTGACCGCGGCCGCACCGGGAACGGCGGCGGTGAAATTTCAGAACGTCAGCTTTTCGTACAAGGCCGGCACCGAGGTCTTGCACGACATCTCATTCGAGGCGCGTGTCGGCGAAAAAGTCGCGCTCGTAGGGGCGACCGGCGCGGGCAAGTCCACCGTGGTGCAGCTCGTGCTTCGCCTGTACGACACCGATTCCGGCGACGTCAGCGTCGAAGGGCGCAACGTCCGCACGCTCGACCCGGGCGCGCTGCGTCGCAGCTTCGCAGTCGTGCCGCAGGATGTCTTTCTGTTTCCCGGCACCGTGCTGAGCAACATCGCGCTGGCCGATGCGATGCCGGATCGTGCACGTGCCGAGGCCGCGCTGCGCCGCATCGATGCCTACGATCTATTTGCCGGGCGTCCGGGAGGGCTCGACGCCACGGTCGATGAGCGTGGCGCGAATTTTTCGGCCGGCGAGCGCCAGCTCCTGGCCTTTGCCCGCGCTCTTTATCGCGACGCGCGCATCCTGGTCCTCGACGAGGCGACGGCGAGCGTGGACTCGCACACCGAAGCGCGGCTGTCACGCGCGCTGACGGTGGCCACCGAAGGACGAACTGCGTTGATGATCGCGCACCGATTGTCGACGGTGGAGCATGCCGACCGCATCCTCGTGTTCCATCGCGGTCGGATCGTCGAGGAGGGTTCCCACGCCGAGCTCCTGGCGCTGGGCGGAGTGTACGCGCGCCTGCACCGTTTGCAGTTTGCGCACGAAAGTGCGGCCCACGCGCAGTAGAGTGCGGACATGCTCACTACATCGCTCTTGATCGCACTCGTCGGACTCGCTGCAAAAGCACCCAAAGTGGATCCCTACGCGCCGGTTGCGCTCTACGACGGCAAGTGGTCGGTGCTGGCGACCGGCAAGAAAAAGCCCGACGTCTTGGAAAATCATTGCGCCAAGACCGGGCGCTTCTACGTCTGCGAGCAGACGGTCAACGGCATCGCCGGCAGCCTGATCGTCTTTTTGCCGTCCGGTAAACCCGGCCACTACTTCACGCAGGCGCTGGCGCCCGACGCACTGGCCAAGGGGCGCGGCGAGCTGGTCATTACTGGGGCGCACTGGGAATACACAAGCCAGGACGCCGACGCCGGTACGACGACGCATTACCGAACGCTCAACGACTTCAGTGAGGATGGCGCGACCATCCATTTCGATGTGCAAAAGTCGAGCGATGGAGTCACGTGGGAGACGACGCTGAGTGGCGTCGAGACGCGCAGCAAGAGCAAGGCGCTCTCGCCGCCCGCGCCGCGTTGAACGAGCGCGGGTGACGCCGCGCACGGCTGCAGTCGCGAACGACTTGCCTGTTAACGTGGTTACGGGTGATTGAGGATTTTCCGGTCGACTCGGCATATTTACCGTCGCGGGCTCAATCAACAGCCGAAGCCCGTCGCGCTCTTGCAGACATCGATGACGAGATCGGGCGCGGTGGCCAGGACCTTCTTCGTCAGGTATCGGCGATCAAGAGATCGTTCTGATTAGGGTATTCTCCGGGGATGTCGTTGGCGCTGCGTCTTACGATCGCACTGGTCGGCGCTGGCGTCGGTGGTGGCGTCGCGGGTTTGGTCGCTGCGGTGCTGGTGCTGCAGACCCGGGTGCTGCGCAATCATGTGCTCGCCAGGCGCGGAGAGGCCGGCATCCGGGATTGCATTCTACCGACGGCATTCGTGCCATTTGGCGCCCTCGGCGGCCTGGTTGTCGCCGGCGTGCTGCTGTGGTTCGTCGCGCCAGTGCCAGCAGCGCTCATCGGCGCCCTGGTGCCGGCGGCCTTGTTGCTGTTGATCTCCGTTGGCAATTCGATCGCGCAGCTGGCTGGCTGAGCCCGTGGAGCTCACGCCCGCCGTCGCCGAATATCTGGTCCAGCGGGCGCCGCGCGTTGCGTTTCGGATTTTGCCCGGCGACGACTTGCGCGGCCGCTCGGCGCTGGTCACGCAGCTGTTGGAGCTGATGGGCGGAGGGCACCTTCCGGTGCTGGCTGGGTACAGCTTTTCACCGGTTTGCTCGTCGACTTTCTCGAAGACGCCTTCACAGATGGTCTGTTTTTCGGAATATCGCTACCTCGTCACCACGGACAATGGCGTGTTCGAGCGCTACCAGGCTCATCACCCGCGATTCATTGCATCGTCGGTGGCGTCGCTGCTCGAACGGATGGTGGCGCGCGACCGCGCGGCCGAGGTCGGCTATTCGTTCCGCATCTATCGGCGCCTCGGCAGCGAGCTGGCGGCGCTGTTTGGTTGCCAGCCGACCGCGTGGCCGCATTTCTGGCAGAACTCCGAGGCGAGCATCGATGAGGGCGAGGCCCGGACAGACCTCGACTGTGTCAGCCTCGACGGTGTGCGTCGGCTGATGGCCGCTGCCGAGAGGGGGCAGTGGCCGCTGGTGCTGCGGGAAGATCGGCCGCCGTCGCCCTGCACGCGGCCTCGGGCGCAGCCGTCGCTGACATGGTCGCTGCCGGCGATTGGCGGCGCCATCGTCCGCAGCGGCGGCGAATGGGACTCACCCGCCTTTCTGCGCCTCGAGCTCTGTGATGACGCGCTGGTGCAGACCCGCTTCGCGTTCGGATTTCCCGTCGACGAGCGCGTTGGCTCGGTGTCCGGTGTGGGCTGGTCGACGCCAAGGTTTGGTAGCCCGCGCTTGGTGGACTATCTGGTGCGACATCGAGCCTCACAGGTCTTGGCCCTCCGGACCAGTGTCGGGCTTGAACAGGCGCTCGTGGATCACGGATTCGGCGCTTATCGTGGCGCACTGGCCGTCGCTGAAGACCAAGGTGGGCTCATCGCCGCCGGACCGTTGGGAGGGCATGACGGTCTTTTGATCTCGCCGCAGCTGATGATGGTCGAGCCGGCGCCGTTTTCGGGTCAGCTGCCGCTGACCGTTCCACCGTCCTGGGAGCTGATGCGGGGCAACCGGGAGATCGAGGGCCTCGCGGTTGGCTGCGTGGTGTCGACGCTCACCCTGGCGGTCGATCGAAACGGCTGGCTGTATACCGAGGACGACGCCGGCAACGAGCATCCCGAGGCGATAACCGCGACGACCTATCTCGAAAAATTGGCCGTCGAGGAGGAGCTGCATCGACGGTGCGACTCGCCGGTGGCGATCGAGCGCGACCTGGCTTCGAAGCTTGCTGCCAGCCTCTGTCTCGAGCGAGTGGCTGAGGCCAGCGACGAGATCTCCGAGGTGTTCTGGGTCGAGGAGCCGGCGATGATGGCCGTGGAGCGGCGTCGCTATCCGGATCTGTTTGGGTCGCCGATGGGCACCTATCTGTGGGCGGAAACGCCCGCAGCGCTGGTCGCGTTGGTGGCGGCGGCACGCGCGCTTGTTCCCGACGCTGCGGTGCGGCGGCTGGACTGGTTTATCCCGACCAACGAGCGATTCGAGGTGCTGCGCCAGGCGGGTTTTGGCCAGCTGGATTCCAACCTCGATGACGGCTAGGACGACAGCGCCTCGTTGGTGTAGAGAGGGCGAAGCGACATCTCTCCGCATCCGTGCGGTGTCGGTTTAGAGGTTTAGAAGTCTGCGATTTGTAACGAACTTTCAAAAACTATTGAAAGTTCAGAAATGGATCGTTACATTCATCGGTAGATGACTACCGGCTCCCACAAGAAGAAGTCGCCGCCGAAGCGGGCCTCCAAGAAAAAGGCCGCACCGGACCCACAGGCGATCCGGCTGCGCGTCGCCGACACCATCGGCGGGCTGATGGATTTTTGGGGCTTCAAGCGGCCGATGGGGCGCATCTGGACCCTCTTGTTCATCTCGCCCGACGCGCTGTCGGCTCGGGAGATTGCAGAGCGAATGCACATGAGCTCGGGCTCGGTGAGCATGACGCTGGCCGAGCTCGTCGAGTGGGGCGCGGTGCGTCGCACCTGGCGGCCGGGCACGCGGCGCGAGTTCTTCGCCGCGGAGACCAGCGTATGGAAGCTGGTCTCGCGCGTGATTCGCGAGCGCGAGCTTCGCCTCGTCGCGGAGGCCCGCGAAACCTTCGCCGAGGCCGACGAGGTGTTGGCCGCCGAGGAGCGAGCGGCTGCCGGCGGGCGAGCGGCGCACCTGTCGTTCGAGCGCGCGCGCGTCGGCGAGCTGCGGGTGCTGGCGCAGATGGGCGAGACCCTTTTGCAGTCGCTCGTCGCCGGCCAAGCCATCGAGGCATCGCAGCTCGAACGCGTATCCCTGGGCCACGAAGACGAGGAGAAATAACATGGCGCTCGAACAGCTGGCTGTGTCGGCCGTCGTGCCCGCCGATGATCTCATCGAGCGACTGGCCACGCTCTGTCGCGGGCGCGGGCTCGAACGCTTGGGCGATCGCATCGCGCTGTTGGGCGCGCTAGCGGGCGCCGATCTCGCGGCCGTCGAGCATGCGCTCGGCCAGCTGCCGCATGGTCCATCGATCGTGTTGCGCGGCGCATCGCATCTGCTCGACCTCGGCGGCAAGCGGCTGCGCCCCTTGTGCGTCGCGCTGGCGGCCCGCGCCGGAAATGGCTTCAGCGACGTGGCGCGCGAGCTGGCGGTGGCTGTCGAGCTGGTGCATTCGGCGACGCTCTTACACGATGACGTCGTCGACGATGGAGATGTGCGTCGCGGTGCCGCGACCGCGCGTCGACTGTATGGCAATGCCGCGTCGATCTTCGCTGGGGACTGGCTGCTGGTCGAAGCGCTTCGACGCGTGCGCGAGACCCAGCTCGAGCGCGTGCTCGAACGGCTCCTTTCGGCGATCGCCGAGATGATCCTGGCCGAGTCGGCGCAGCTGGAAAATCGCGGGCGCCTCAACGTTGATCGCGCACTGTATCTGCACATCGTCGAAGGCAAGACCGCGGCCCTGTTTCGCTGGGCGATGTTCGCGGGCGCCAGCGCTGGAGGCCTCGACGAGCCGCAATGCCGTGCGCTCGAACGCTTCGGTCTCGATCTCGGGGTCGCGTTCCAGGCGATCGACGATCTGCTCGATTTCAGCGGCGCTACCACGGTCACCGGCAAGGCGCTGTTTGCCGACCTCCGCGAAGGAAAGATGACCTACCCGTTGATTCTGGCCGCCGAGCGCGAGCCCGAGCTGCGGCC
The DNA here is from genome assembly GCA_038325015.1 of Polyangia bacterium. Lineage (GTDB taxonomy): Bacteria > Myxococcota_A > Polyangia > Palsa-1104 > Palsa-1104 > JBBQIO01. Next base: position 1,425 of record JBBQIO010000169.1, on the reverse strand, counting down.
GCTGCTCTCACACACGCTGTCGCTGGCCGTCGACGAGAGCGAGCCGAGCTCCGAGTATCGCCGCTGCACCCAAGAGGTGCTGGCCACGCTTTTACGCACCGACAGCCTGGAAGATTGCCGCAGCTTCGCCGAGCTTCGGGCGCAGTCCGCGATCGAGCATTTGCGCGTCTTGCCCGAGAGCGCGGCGCGCGCGGCGCTCGAAACCGTGGCCGCCGCGGCCGTGGATCGCGATCGATGATCCTCACCCTGCACGCGGGCGCCGACGCTGACACTGTGCGGCGACTGTTGACCGAGCGCGGCCTGTGGACGCAGCGCTTCGACGGATCGCCCGTGCAGCTCTTCGTCGAGCCGCACTCGGCGGCGGTCGATCCCGACGAGTTGCGGCGGCTGCCCGGCGTGGCCCGCGTCGCGGTTGCCCCTTCGACACATCCGCTTCTCGATAGCCAGCCGCGGGAGGTCGCCGTTGCAGGTCTGTCGATCGGGGGAGCGGCGCCGCCGGTCTTGATGGCCGGGCCGTGCGCGGTCGAGTCACCGGCACAGATCGACGAGCTCGCCGAGCAGCTGGCGGCCGTCGGGGCGCGCTTCTTACGCGGCGGAGCCTACAAGCCACGCACATCGCCCTATTCATTTTCCGGCCACGGCGCGTCCGCGCTGCAATGGATTCGCCGCGCCGCCGATAGGCATGGCCTCTACGTCGTGACCGAAGTTCTGTCGCCCGACGACGTGGATGCCGTCGCCGCGCATGCCGAGCTGCTGCAGATCGGCACGCGCAACATGCAGAACTTCGCGCTGCTGCATGCGGTCGGCAAGAGCGGCAAGCCGGTCCTGCTCAAGCGCGGCATGGCCGCCACCGTCGAGGAGTGGCTCTCGGCGGGCGAGCATCTGCGCGCGCACGGCTGCCCCGCTGTGATCTTTTGCGAGCGCGGTGTGCGCGGCTTCGATCCGTCGACACGCAATCTGTTCGACATCGGCGCCATCGCGCTGCTGGCGCATGTGCATCGACTGCCGGTCGTCGCCGATCCTTCGCACGCCGCCGGCCGGCGCGATCTGGTGCTCCCGCTCGGGCGCGCGGCGCTGGCCGCGGGTGCCCATGGTCTTCTCATTGAAGCCCACCACCAGCCCGGACGCGCGCTGTCCGACGGCGCGCAGGCGCTCGCCCCAGCGGACCTGACCGCCTTCGGGCTTCAGCCTCCGCTTCGCGCACTGTCACTGCACGCACAAAATGGAATCGCGCAATGAGCACGCCCTTGGCTAAAGGCGGCTCCGGCGCGATGTTCGACCTCATCGCCGACCGCTACGACCTTCTCAATCGCATCCTATCGCTGGGGATCGATCAGGGCTGGCGCCGGCGAACGGTGCAGGCGCTGGCGCTGCCGCGCTCTGCCGACGTGCTCGACCTGGCGACCGGCACCTGCGACCTGGCGA
>JBBQIO010000168.1:0-7297 GCA_038325015.1 Polyangia bacterium | reverse complement strand
GCCGAAGAGCGTCGCCGCGCCGGCCGAGAAAAAAAGCTGCCGCCGATCTGGGGCTTCGACGTCGACCGACATCAGGTCGACGCGGCGCGCGCGGCGTGCAAATTCGCCAACGTCGACAGTGAGGTTCAGCGCGGCGAATTGGCCGGCCTCGATCTGACCCGCCTGGCCGATTTTTCGGCGACCAAGCCCGGCGTGCTGGTCACCAATCCCCCGTACGGCGAGCGGCTCGGCGAGCCGACCACGCTCGGACCGTTTTACTCCGAGCTCGGCGACGTGCTGCGGCAGCGATTCTTGGGTTGGGACACGTACATTTTGACCGGCTCACCGGACCTCGCCGCGCGTATTGGCCTGCATGCGCGAAAGAAGACCCCGCTGTGGAACGGCGCGATCGAGTGCCGGCTGCTCAATTATCCCATCGCTACCGTGGCCCCGACGAATGCCATGCCGTCGTGGCGCCATGTCGCCGGCCGCTCGACGGGCGCCGAGGGATTTGCCAATCGGCTGCGCAAGAGCGCGCGCCACTGGTCGGCGTGGGCCAAGCGGGAAAACGTCTACTGCTATCGAGTCTACGACAGCGACCTGCCGGAGTACGCAGTCGCGGTCGATCTGTACGAGGGCGCGGCCCACGTGCAGGAGTACGCACCGCCGGCCACCGTCGACGCGCGGCGCGCCGAGGAGCGCCTGGCCGACGTCATCGCGCTGGTGCCCGAGGTGCTCGAAATTCCGGCCAGCGACGTGTTCGTCAAGCAGCGCCGGCGGCAGCGCCCCGAGACCCAGTACGGCCGCCAACCGGAAGCCGGCGCGCGGCGCCTGGTCCGCGAGGCCTCGCTCTACTTTTGGGTCAACCTGAGCGAATACCTCGATACCGGTCTGTTTTTGGACGAGCGGCGGCTGCGCGCGCGGATCGCCGCCGAGTCGAGCGGCAAGGACATGCTCAACCTCTACGCGTACACCGGCACGGCCAGCGTGCACGCCGCGTGGGGCGGCGCGCGCTCGACGACCAGCGTTGACCTGTCGCAGACCTATCTGTCGTGGGCCGAGGAGAACCTCAAGCAAAACGGCTTTGCCACCCGCGCGCATCAGCTGGTGCAGGCCGACTGTCTACCGTGGCTGCGCGCCGGCCAATCGAGCGGCGCGCGCTTCGACCTCATCTTCGTTGCCCCGCCGACCTTTTCGAATTCCAAGCGCTCCGACGAGGATTTCGACCTGCAGCGCGATCACGTCGAGCTCCTCCGGCTGTGCGTAGAGCGACTGCGACCGGGCGGTCGCATTTACTACTCGAACCATTTTCGCCGCTTCAAGCTCGACCCGGTTTTTGCTGCAGCGCACAAATGCCGCTCGATCACCGACGAGACCCTGCCCAAAGACTTCGCGCGCAATCCGCGCATCCACAATGCCTGGCTGATCGAGCCGTAGCGTTGGGCCTGGGTATTAAGGCGTCGAGTCAGGGACGCAGCTCAGGCCGTCGGCGCGCAGGTGGGTCGGCGAGAGCGCGTCGGCGGCGTGCACTAAGAAGACATCGACCGCAGGCAGCGCCAGCCGCAACGTTTGGTTGATCTGGGCGATCATCAAGTTGGCGAAGAGCGCGTAGCCGGTGTCGGTAAAGTGCAGCCCGTCGAGGCTGATGAGCCCGCCGTAGTAGTGCGTCGTCAACTCCTCGCCGTCGACATCGACGCCATTGGCCAACGTCAGGACGGCAGATGAAAAGTCGACCAGGTGCAGGTTGGGATAGGGCGCGACAGCTGCCGCCAGCGCCGCGTTGTAGGCCGCGTTCGTGTCGTCGATGGCCTTTTTCTTGGCTAAAAAGCTGACTTCCGTGTCGAGCCCGGCGGCGACGCGCGACACCGCCAAGCGGGCCACGTTCGGAATGAAGGTCAGCGACGGTAGGTTGGCCAAGAAGTACTGCCCGTGCAGCCGGCCGAGGCGGGCGGCAATCTCCTGCAGCATGGGCTGCGTTTGCGTCAGCGGCGTGATGCTGCTCGGCGTCAAGTCCGAGCCCAGCACTGCACTGTCGAGATCATTGGCCAAGAGGTCCGCCGAGAACCCGACGTCCGGATCGAGCGCCTCGACCCGATCGATCTGCGACACCGTCTCGGGGGTCAGCACGTTCTCCAATCCGACCAGCTCCGGATCTTCGACGATGTGCTCGAGCGCGACGATCTCGCCGCTGGCACCGTGCAAGATGTCGGCGATCTTTGAGCCACCAATGGCGACATTGCGCGCACGCAGCGTCGGATCGAGCCGCCCGAGACCGAGCTTGACGTCGTGGGTCCTCGGGTCGGTGACGGTGGCGAGAATGCGCTTGATGTTCGCGCCGGTGCCCGGCTTTTGCGAGCAGTCCGGATTGAGGTCCGACGGCTGAAGCGGCGGTGCCAACCCGGGCACGAACAGCGGCAGCCCGAGGAACACGCCCGCCTGGCGCGCAATCAAGCCCGAGACCCCCGAGCGCTGCGTGTGCGGATCAATGCCCGTCGATTCGGTCCCCTGGGTCAGGCTGGCCCCGAAGGCCATCCAGCGATTGCGGCCCGGAGTCAGCGGCGGGTCATAGCGAAACGCCGAGCGCGCGACCACCGAGCCGGTCGTGCCGCGCACCTCGACGTCGACCAGACCGGGCTCGGGCGCACCCTGCAGGGTCCCGGAGACCAGCGTCTGGCCGCCGACCGCGGTCTCGGACGCCAGCTCCACGATGCGAATTCCGCCGACCAGGACGTCGGTCACTTGACCGACGGTGCTCCAAGCGGACGGCACGAGAAACGAAAAGGGCACCTGCCCGAACAGCGACGCGTGCGACGGCATGAACGGAGCGTCGTTCGAAGCGCTGCCGCCGCAACCGACCAGAAGCGTGGCGCACAGCGCTAGAGCGACTTTTTTCATTCGAGGGGTTGTCAATGTTGCAAATTATTCACAAGCCTGGAAGCGGGAAGTGGGTAGACTGCGCCGCAATGCGTTATACGGCCGCTCTGTTTTTCATTTTTGGGCTGGCAACCGTGGGCTGCGCCAACGTGGAGCCCGCCGATTCGAGGGTCGGTCGGTTTGGCGATTTTGGCCCGACGGTCATCGGCGATTCCGCGATCACGCGCGATCTCGGCGCAGCCACGTACGATGGTGCAGTGGCAGTCGTCAGCGCCACCGACCTGAAGTCCGTCGCGGGGCCGGTCGATTTTGCGGCGGTCGATCTGGCGCAGCCCACCGTCGACGATCTGGCGATGCGCGTTGTCGACCTGGCGCACGTCGCAACGCCTCCCGACCTGGCGTCGCCGCCGCCGACCTGCACGCCGCGCATCAACGAAGTGCAGACCTCGTCGTCGACCTCGGCCTACTACGAATTCGTCGAGCTCTATAATCCGTGCCACGCGCCGCTGGCCAAATACACGATCGTCTATCGCGCCAGCACCAACACCAGCTCGGTCGCCGCTGGCAACGACACTGCAACGCTGTACACCTTTGCATCGAGCCCGCCGGCCTCGGCCGGCGACTACTTGGTGTATGGCGGCCGCGACCTGCCTGAAGCCAACGAGCGGGCGGCGCTCGACCACGATGGGATGGCCGACGACGGCGCGGTCGGACTGCGCGACGCCAGCGGCACGCTGGTCGATTCGGTCGGCTTCGGCTCGGTCAGCGCCAGCAGCGCCTTTTTACGCGGTAAGGCCGCGACCGGCGCGTCCCGCACTGCGGCCCCCGGGCAGTCGGTGTCGCGCGTGTACAACGGCGTCGACAGCGGCAACAACGGCAAAGACTTCCACGCCGTGACGGCGACCCCCGGAGCGAGCAACGACTGACTAGCGTCGCTGTGCAGTTAATTCTGCGGGCTTTCGACAGCGGCCTCGGCTCGCTCGCTGCGTGGCACTGCCCTCAAATACAGACAGTATTCGCCGGACAGTGCGCCTTGCGCCCGAGCCGATCCGGCAGCCGCAAGCTCCACACAATGAACCGGACAGCACACTAGCGTCGGGCGCTCCTTGGCGTTACAAACGTTCCCTCTTCACGGCTTTCGACCCAGAGGGAGAATCCTATGACCGGCTCCACGGACAGCTTCGGCGCGCACGGCTCACTCACTGTCGGCACCACCGACTACAGGATGGTTCGCCTCAGCAAGCTCGCCGACCCGCAGACGCTCGCCGGCCTCCCCTTTTCGCTCAAGATCCTGCTGGAAAATCTAGCGCGCAACGAAGACGGCAAAGCGGTGCGCAAAAAAGACATCGACGCGCTGCTCGCTTGGGACGAAAAGGCCGAGCCCACTTTCGAGATCGCGTTTCACCCAGCGCGCGTCCTCTTGCAGGATTTCACCGGCGTACCCGTCATCGTCGACCTGGCCGCGATGCGTGAAGCGTTCACCAAGATGGGCGGCGACCCGGAGCGCATCAATCCGCTGGTGCCGATGGACCTGGTCATCGACCACTCGGTGCAGGTCGATCACTTCGCCACGCTCGCGTCGCTCGGCCAGAACGTCGGGCTGGAATACCAGCGCAACCAGGAGCGCTATGCGCTCTTGCGTTGGGGCCAGCAGGCGTTCCGGCGCTTTCGTGTCGTGCCGCCAGGCACCGGCATCTGCCACCAGGTCAACCTCGAGTACCTGGCGCAGGTGGTGTTTCACGGCGACCACGCGATGGTCTATCCCGATACTCTCGTCGGCACCGACTCGCACACCACCATGGTCAACGGCCTGGGGGTGCTCGGTTGGGGCGTCGGCGGCATCGAGGCCGAGGCGGCCATGCTCGGCCAGCCGGTGTCCATGCTGATTCCGCAGGTGGTCGGCTTCCGGCTGACGGGGGCCCTCAAAGAGGGCGCAACGGCGACCGACCTGGTTCTGACGGTTACGCAGATGTTGCGTAAAAAAGGCGTGGTTGGAAAGTTTGTCGAGTTTTACGGCGAAGGCATGTCGGCGCTCGCTTTGCCAGATCGCGCCACGATCGCGAATATGGCCCCCGAGTATGGCGCGACGATGGGCTTTTTCCCGGTCGACGAAGAGACCCTGCGCTACCTGCGCTTCTCCGGGCGCGACCCGCACGCCGTCGACGTGGTCAAGGCCTACTGCATCGAGCAGGGGCTATTTCACACGCACGCGACGCCCGAGCCGCGCTTTTCCGACAAGCTGGAGCTCGATCTGTCCACCGTCGAGCCCTCCTTGGCCGGCCCGAAGCGGCCGCAAGATCGCGTGACGCTGTCGGACTCGCGCAAAGTCTATCGCCGCTCGCTCGTCGAGATGATCGAAGGCGGCGCCAAGCTCGATCAGGCGCACGTGCAGCGCTGGCTGGCCGAGGGCGGCAGCCCGCAGGTCCCGCCGGCCACACTGCAGGCCCCGGAGCTGGGCAAGCTGACGGCCAGCGCGCAGGTCAAAAATGGCGACGTGAGCTATCACCTGGGGCACGGCGCGGTGGTCATGGCGGCGATTACGTCGTGCACCAACACGTCCAACCCGGCGGTCATGCTGGGCGCCGGTCTGGTGGCCAAGAATGCCGTCGAGCGCGGCCTGTCGGTCAAGCCGTGGGTCAAGACTTCGTTGGCGCCGGGCTCGCGCGTGGTCACCGAATATCTGCGCGCGGCGAATCTGTTGCCCTACCTGGAGGCGCTCGGCTTTCATCTTGTGGGCTATGGCTGCACAACCTGCATTGGCAACTCGGGACCGGTCCCGGAGCCCATCGCAGAGGCGATCACAGCGCACGATCTGATCGTCGCCGCGGTGCTGTCGGGCAATCGCAACTTCGAGGGCCGAATCAACGCGCTGGTGCGCATGAACTACCTCGCGTCGCCGATGTTGGTGGTGGCCTACGCGCTGTGCGGCGAGATGGACATCGATCTGCACAAAGATCCGATCGGCACCGACAAAAACGGCGAGCCGGTGTACTTGAAGGACATCTGGCCGACGACGGCGCAGATTCACGAGGCGATCGCCAGCGCAGTCAAGCCGGAGCAGTTTCGCTCCGAGTACGGCAAGGTCTTCGAGGGCGACGCACAGTGGCAGGCGCTCAAGGTGCCGACCGGACAGACGTTCGAATGGGCCGGCGACTCGACCTACGTACGCAATCCGCCGTTTTTCGAGATGGCCGGCGAGCCACCACCCTTGGCCGACCTCCATGGCGCGCGCTGCTTGGCGCTCCTCGGCGACTCGGTCACGACCGACCACATCTCACCGGCGGGATCGATTTCGAAGAAGTCACCGGCGGCCAAATATCTCGTCGAGCACGGCGTCGATCCGGCGGACTTCAATTCGTACGGCGCGCGCCGCGGCAATCACGAAGTCATGATGCGCGGCACGTTCGCCAACATCCGCCTGAAGAACCTGATGCTGCCGGGAACCGAGGGCGGGGTCACCGTGCACCTGGGCAACGGCGCGAGTGAGACGCCGGTCTCGATCTACGATGCTGCGATGCACTATAAAAGCGAGGGCGTGCCGCTGGTCATCGTCGCGGGCGCCGAGTACGGCACCGGCAGTTCGCGCGATTGGGCGGCCAAGGGCACACTGCTCTTGGGCGTACGCGCGGTGCTGGCCAAGAGCTTCGAGCGCATCCACCGCTCGAACCTGGTCGGGATGGGCGTCTTGCCGCTCGAGTTCGAAAGCGGCCAGGACGCAACCACGCTCGGCCTGACCGGCAAAGAGCTCTTCTCCGTCGAGGGCATCGGCGCGGGGATTGCGCCAGGCAAGAAGCTGACAGTGCGCGCCGGCAACATCACGTTCACCGTCAAGCTGCGCATCGATACGCCGAATGAGGTCGACTACTACAAGGCGGGGGGCATCTTGCCGTTCGTCTTGCGCTCGCTGCGCGGTCGAACATGAAGGCGGTCGCCGTCGAGCTGCGGCTCGAGCTGGGCGAGGCGCGCGTCGTGCTCGGCGACGACGACGACGACCACGACTGTGACGACCGCGCGCGACCGCAAAAGGTCGTCCTCGGGCGGGACGTGCTCGAAGCGCTCAAAGAGGAGATCGCCCCGCTCTTGTCGTACTTAAAAGAGCGCGCTGGCGGCCCGGTATTCGCCATTTCGGTCGATGCCCAAAAAGGCTCGCTGGTCGCCGCCGGCGGTCAAGGCGGGGTACGGCTGGCCGGGCAGGATTACGCCGACGTCCTAAAGTGGGTGAGCCCGTTGGTGGCCGCGCTCGGCGAGCACGCGCGCAAGACCGTCTCGTCCTGACGGAAAGGGAGAACCATGCTCAAGATCGGTCAAAAAGCGCCCGCCTTCACCCTCCCCTCCGATGCCGGCAAAGAGGTCTCGCTGGCCGATTTCGCCGGCAAAAATCTGGTGCTCTATTTTTATCCGCGCGACGACACGCCGGGGTGCACGCGGGAGGCGCAGGCCTTCG
>JBBQIO010000167.1:0-7297 GCA_038325015.1 Polyangia bacterium | reverse complement strand
CGACGAAGTCGGTGTTGCGGCGAATGCCCGCCGGCAACAGAAACCAGCCGGCTTCGAGCCCGCTCTTTTGCGGCAGGTAGGTCAGCGCCAGGTCTTTGATGGCGTCGAGTGAATTGACGGCCATCGCCTTGTCCTTTTGCGACACTGCGTTGACCGCGATGTCGGCCAACTGCTCGACGCCGCCCAGCGCGCGCTCCTGCCGCTGGTAGAGCGTGTGGCTGCCGTCGTCGTTCTGCTCGAGCGCGAACGCCACGGCCTGCTTTTGCAGCCGGCTGACGACGCGCTCCGGGTCGAGGAAGTCGAACACGTACGCGAAGTAGGGGATCATGACCAGCAAGCTGCCGGTGACCAGGATCAGCGTAACGGTGACCGAGACGTGCGGCAAAAAATTCTTGGAAACCGAAATAGACACCCAAACTGCATTGATACAGGAAATAACGAAAAATCCAAGAATAGCAAGATTTGTACGATCGCGGAAAAACATGTCTGCGATACGCGGCGTGTAGCGCGTCGCCGCCAGCTGCACGATGATCGATACGACCGTGATGACGATGCCGAGTACCGCCGCCAGCACCTGCGAAAGATTGCCCAGCGCGTTCTGCAGCGTGTCGACGTCGTAGCCGAACAGCACGGCAAAGATGCCGGCGTGATCGGCGGGCGGGAAGAAGTGCCAATCGATGATGAACAGGCCCAAGAACAGCGTGGCCGCCACCGAGCCCAGGAGCATCAGAGGATAAAAAATCTTGCGGCCCTGGGGCGAGCGCACCGAATTGGGAGACATGGGCCCGTGAGCTTACCGTATTTGTCCGATCTGGATCGTCCTCCGCGCCGGCACAGTAGTGCTAACTTCTGGCCATGCTTCTCGTCGTCGACGTCGGCAACACCAACACCGTTTTGGGTGTCTTCGAGGGCGCACAGCTACGCGCGCACTGGCGCATCGAGACGCGCAAAGGGCGAACCGGTGACGAATATGCAGCCACGCTGCACGAGCTGTTCGGCCTGGCCGGTGTTCCGTGGCGCAGCGTCGATGCAGTGATCGTGGCGACGGTCGTGCCGCCCGTGCTGTTCGCCATCGAGGAGCTGTGTCGCCACCATCTGCAGGTGGCGCCGATGCTGATCGGCCCCGGCTTCAAGACCGGAATGCCTATCCTGTACGACAATCCGCGCGAGGTCGGCGCCGACCGTATCGTCAACGCGGTGGCCGCGTTCGAAGAGTGGAAGCAGGGCTGCATCATCGTCGATTTTGGCACGGCAACGACGTTCGATCTGGTCACGCCCAAGGGCGAATATGCCGGCGGCGCGATCGCGCCCGGCGTTATCACCTCGGCCGATGCGCTGTACGAGGCCGCGGCCAAGTTGCCGCGCGTCGAGATCGTGCGACCGCCAACGGTGATTGGACGCAACACCGTGGCCTCGATGCAGAGCGGCCTGTTCTATGGATACGTCGGGCTGGTCGACGAGATCGTGACGCGCATGCAAAAGGCGGTCGACTATCCGTGCAAGGTGATCGCGACCGGCGGGCTGGCGCCGCTCATCGCCAAGGACAGCCGCACCATCGAGCTCGCCGACGAGATGCTGACGCTGACCGGGTTGCGTATCCTCTACGAGCGCAACCGCCCATGAGCTCGAACGATGCGCCGACCAACGTAGCGGGGCAGGCCGCGACCGACTCGCTCGCGGGTCGGCTGGCGCCGATCGAGCTGACCCCGCTCGAAAACGTTTCGCCGGCGGTGGCCAAGGCGACCGGGGCGAACGCGCCGCCGGCCGTCAAGCTGATGGCCGCGCGCGGCCTCGCTCCTTTGCCGCCGGGCGATCTAGTGACCGCGCTCTATCAGCTCGCGGTTGCCGACGACCCGGTGGTCAAGAAGGCGGCGATCAAGACCGCCGTCGAGCTGCCCGAGAAGATCCTGGGCGCGGCGCTGGCCACGCCGCTCGACGAGCGGGTGCTCGATTTTTTTTCGCGGCGGGTGTGGCAGAAACCGACGCTGCTGCAAGTCCTCTTGCTCAATCGCGCCACCGCTGACGAGACGTTTCGCCATCTGGCGACGCTGTGCGGCGAAGAGGCGCTGGAGATGATCGCCAAGAACGAAGAGCGCCTGTTGCGCGCGCCGGCGATCATCGCGGCGCTGTACCTCAACGGCAAGACGCGCATGTCCACTGCACAGCGCGCGATCGAGCTGGCGGTGCGCAACGGCGTCCGCGTCGATGGCATTCCGGCCTTTGATCTCGCGGCGCAGGCGATCGCCGATGCCGGCACGCTGACACCGGAAAGGGCCGCCGCTGAAGACGAAGCATTTCGTCGCGCCGCCGAAGTCCTGGAAGACAGCGCCAAGCTGTTTGGTCCAATCGCCGACGAAAAGGAGCGCGCCGCGCACGAAGCGAAGGAGGCGGCGCTCGCCGAGGCGGCGGTCGAAGGCACTGATCCCGAGCTCGCGGAAAAGGCCGAGGAAAAAAAGAAAAAGCTGTCGGACCTGTCGCCCGCCGGAAAAATTCGCGCCGCAACGTTGGGCAACGCTTTCGCCCGCGCGGTGCTGATCCGCGACACCAACCGCCAGGTTTCGATGGCCTGCATCCGCTCGCCCGGCGTGAGCGATTCGGAGGCGCTGCGCTACGCGTCGAACCGCGGCCTCGACGACGAAATCATCCGCTACATCGCCAATCACCGGCAGTGGCTGCGGCTGGGCAGCATCAAAGTCGCGTTGGTCAACAATCCGAAATGTCCGGTCGGCATCTCCATGCGACTGTTGCCGCACCTGGCGATTCGCGACCTCAAGCAGCTGGCGCGCTCCAAGGGGATTTCGTCGGTGGTGGCGTCGGCGGCCAAGAACATGCTCAACCAGCGGGGCGCGTGAGTCGCGGATTCGCCGAGCGCGTGGGCGGCGTGCTGGTGGCACCGCGCGCGCATTTCCGCGCCGTGCTCGACGAGCCGCTCGGACGGGGCGCGCTCGATCTGCTGTCGCTGCTGCTGCTTCGGCTGGCGTGCGGCGAGCTGCCGGTCCTACTGCGTGCGGTCGCAGCGGCTGGACGAGCAGCGAGTGGCGGGCAGCTCGGTTTGGCCGCGGTCGGCCTGTTTTCGACGGTGCTGCATGTGACCTCGGCGGCACTGACCGATGTCGTCGCGGTCCTGATCGGAGCGATGGCCCTGTCGCTGCTCGGAGGCGGCGGTCGTTCCCGCCCGGGTAGTGGACGCGGCCTCGATCTGGCGTCGTATGCGTGGATTCCATGTGTCGTGGTGCAGCTCGCGGCGACGTTGAGCTGCGCGGCTTTGGCGATGCCGCCGACCGATACCGTGCTGGCGATCGTGGCTGCCGTCGGCGTCGGCTGGTCGGTGCTGGCGTGGGCCGTCGCGCTGGGCGCGATGCGACGGGAGTCATCGGCCGAATCCCCCCCGGGTCTGCTCCAGCCGCATCCGCGCGTCGCCGGCGCGCTGCTGCTGTGTGGCTTTGCGGCGCTGGCCGCGCTGAACGTCTATTGGCTCGTCGCCGGGCGCAGCGAGCCGATTCACGCACCGTCGGCGAAGTCGGATTCGAGCCTCTCCCTGCCCGACGGCGATCTACCTCTTGCCGAGGGTGGCCGTCTTTCTTTTGCAGCGCAGCATGGACACCCGCTGGTGCTGATTTTTTTTGCCACTTGGTGCGGCCCCTGCCTGGAGGAGCTGCCCGAGGTCTCGCGTGCGTTCGCGCAGCTCGCGCAGCGCGGCGTCCCTTTATATGCGATCAGCGTGGACGGTCCGACCCTGGACGAGGCGCGTGCGCAGGTCAGCGAGTTTCGCGCGCATCATCCCAATCCGCTTCCGGTCGCATTCGACCAAGGCGTCCTGTCGGCGCGCTTCGGCGTCGAGACCATCCCGCGCACGCTCGTCTTCGACAAGAGCGGCCGACTTCAGCGAACGCTGGACGGCCCTGAAGACGCGGCGACCATTGTCGCTGCTGTGGCCTCGCTCGATCCGAATTGAGCCGCGAGCGCCAGTGAATTGACGGGTCTGAGCTCGGCCAGTACGCTGGGGCCCCGATGGCCGCCGACTTCGCCGCATGTTCGATGTGTCGCAAGCCCATCCCGCTCGGGGCGGTCTTTTTCCGCTGCTCGGTGTCGAGCTGCAATGCCGGACGGATCAAATTGACCTTTTGCAGCCTCGGCTGCTGGGACGCGCACTTGCCAACCGCTCGCCACAGAAACGCGTCGGCCGTCGAAGAGGTCGCCAGCCCCGGCCAAAAGCGCTGACCCGTCGGACGGCGGTTTTCTAACCGCATCTCAGCGGAAAGAGCGCAGCATTACGATGAGATTTTCGCACATGACCTGACCGCGTCCGCAATGGTTGCCGTCGACGAGACGGACGTTCTCGAGGATATCGAGAGCGGCGATCACCTCGTAGGCGGACCCAATCGAGATGTCGAAGAAACGAGCGCGGTCTGCCCTGGTCGATCGGCCGCAACCTTCGAGATAGTTGAGCGCGACCGAAGTGGCGGCACGCCGAAGTTGATCGGCCAGGAATCCGTAGCCGGGCCGAGTTAGTTCGAGGGTGAGCGCAAAATTCGTGAGCTGAAGCGCCCGTTGATAGATGCGGGTGGTTCGATAGGTCATCGGATTCTCCTCGGAGACCGAGCACCGGCCCCTCGCAGAGGGAACGGGCCGGCGCACAGCGTCGATCGCGGAGAAGTCAATGACCGTCGAGGCAGTGCGCGCGCTGGGTCGCAGAGCGGCGGCACTTTGTCGATCCGATCGATCCGGTCAATCCGATCGATCCGATCGGAGCGACAGAGTCATCACTTTGCTTCACATCCGGAGATGACTCACTCAAGAGATCGGATCGACCGGATCGACCGGATTGACCTGACCGACCAAACGGATCGTATCGATCAGCCTGACCGGACCGACCGGACTGCCCGAAATGGCCTGACCTCGTGCACGAAGCGGCCCGATTGGAGGCGCGATGAATCGGTTGTAAAGTGCGCCGATGCGTCGGATTTCGCTTGGACTCCTGGGGCTCGGCAACGTCGGTGCCGGCGTGGTTCGGTTGCTGCGTGACAACGCGGCCTCGACCACCGAGCGGCTCGGCGGCGCGGAGCTGGTCATCACGCGCATTGCCGTGCGCGACCGCGAGCGCGAGCGGCTCGTCGACGTCGACCCGGCGCTGCTGACGCTCGACTCGGATTCGGTGGTCTCCGATCCCACGATCGATATCGTGGTCGAGCTGATCGGCGGCCTCGAACCGGCGCGCACGCTGGTGCTCGCAGCCATTGCTGCGAAAAAGCACGTCGTGACCGCCAACAAGGCGCTCTTAGCCGAGCACGGCGAGGAGCTGTTTGGTGCCGCCGCCCGGGCCGGGGTCGACATCTACTACGAAGCTTCGGTCGCCGGCGGCGTGCCGGTCGTGCGTGCGCTGCGCGAGGGGCTGGCCTCCGACCGCGTCGACGAGATCGTGGCCATTCTCAACGGTACTTCGAACTTTCTGCTCACCGCGATGGCCGATGAAGGGCGCGCCTTCGCCGACGTTTTGGCTGATGCGCAGCGACTGGGCTACGCCGAGGCCGACCCCTCCTTGGACGTCGACGGCTGGGACGCGGCGCACAAGCTGTGCGTGCTGGTGCCGCTGTGCTTCGGCACGCGCATCCGCGTCGAGCAGGTGTTGGTCGAAGGGCTCCGCGGCATCGAGCCGATCGACTTCCGCTACGCCGAGCGGTTCGGCTATGTGATCAAGCCGCTGGTGATCGCCAAGGATCACGGCGACTCGGTCGAGGCGCGCGTGCACCCGACGCTCATCCCGCGCCGCTTCATGCTCTCGTCGGTGAACGGCGTGTACAACGCAGTCTACGTCTCGTCGTATGCGCTCGGCTCGTCGATGTACTACGGGCGCGGCGCAGGCATGATGCCGACCGCGGTCGCGGTGGTCTCGGACGTGATCGAGGTCTCGCGCAATCTGTTGTCGCGCTCGTCGGGCGGCGCACCCTTGCGAATGCCGTCGGCAGGCAAGGGGCAGCGGCGCATCCGCGAATCAGGCGAGCTGCAGTCGCGCTACTACCTGCGCTTCGCGGTGGTCGACAAGCCGGGCGTGCTGGCGCAGCTCGCCCACATCCTCGGCGAGCACGAGATCTCGATCAGCGAAGTCGTGCAGGAGGGTGCGCGCCAGGAGGGCAGCCCGGTGGCGGTCGTGGTGACCACGCACAAGGCGCTCGAGCGCAACGTACAGACCGCGCTCGCGCTCATCAACGGGCTGTCCACCGTCGTCGAGAAGACGCGCCTGATCAGAATCTTCGAATGAAAGCGCCTACCACGCAGGTGCGCGTGCTCTACGTCGACACCGATCAGATGGGCGTGGTCAACAATGTCCACTACCTGCGCTACTTCGAGCTGGGCCGCGCGGAATTCATCCGCCAGCGCGGCAAGTCGTACAAGCGCATCGAGGAAGACGGCTATCGGCTGCCGGTGGTCGAGGCGCACCTGCGCTACCGCGAATCCGCACGCTACGACGACATCCTCAGCCTCGAGGTCGAGGTCGAGGACGTGCGCGCAGCGACGGTGCAGTTCAAGTACGCGATCCGCCGCGCGGCCGACGGCGTGCTGTTGTGCGAGGGCTACACCAAGCACGCGTGCCTGGGCGCCGACAACAAGCTGCGTCGATTTCCCGACGACCTCTTGCTCATGCTACGACCCGACACCTAGAACCAGTTCACGAACAAGGAGATCGCACCATGGAGACGGATCGGAACCTGGCGTTGGAGCTCGCGCGTGTGACGGAGGCGGCGGCGCTGTCGTGTGCGCGCATGATGGGGCGCGGCGACGCGATGGGCGCGGACCAGGCGGCGGTCGATGCCATGCGGCGCGCGTTCGACCACGTGAACATCCGCGGGCGCGTGGTGATCGGCGAGGGCGAGCGCGACGAGGCGCCCATGCTGTTCATCGGCGAGCAGGTGGGCGCGGGCTGGAAGGACGGCGCGGTCGACGCGCCCAAGGTCGACATCGCGGTCGATCCGCTCGAGGGCACCAACCTGTGCGCGACCGGCTCGCCCGACTCGATCGCGGTGATCGCGGTGGCCGACGACGGCAAGTTCCTCAACGCGCCCGACACCTATATGGAAAAGATCGCGGTGGGGCCGTCGGGCAAGGGCTGCATCGATCTGACCAAGAGCGCGACCTGGAACCTGAACGCGCTCGCCGAGGCCAAGCGCGCCAGGGTCGAAGACCTGACGGCGATCATCCTCGAGCGCGATCGGCACACGGAGCTGATCGAAGAGGTGCGCAAGGCGGGTGCGCGCATCCGCTTGATCACCGACGGCGACGTGTCGGCGGCGATCTCGAC
>JBBQIO010000166.1:0-7325 GCA_038325015.1 Polyangia bacterium | reverse complement strand
TGGGGCCGCTGACCAATCCGGCGGGCGTGCGCCATCATGTGGTCGGGGTCTATGCGCCCGAGCTCTTGAGCAGGATGGCCGAAGCGCTGCGTGACCTCGGCAGCACGCGTGCATTAGTGGTGCACGGCCAGGGTGGGCTGGACGAGATTGCGCCCGACGGACCGACCGAGGTCGCCGAGCTGGCCGACGGCCAGATCATCCGACGGACGATTGCGCCGAGCGATTTTGCGCTGCAACCGAGCGCTGGCGACGGCGATCTTGGCGGCGGCGATCCAGAGGAGAATCGCGCCCGCGCGATGCGAATTCTCGGCGGCCAGGAGCACGGCGCTGCGCGCACCGCAGTGGTGATGGCGACCGCGGCGGCCTACTACGTGGCGGGGCGAGGAGGTCTTGCCGAAGGAGCGAGCTGGGCCAGCGCGCTGCTCGACGATCGAGCGGCACTGGCGCTGATCGATAGGCTGCGTGTCGCGGCGCCTTTGCACACCGGAGCGCGGCGATGATCCTCGACCGCATCGTCGCGCAGAAGCGCCTGGAACACGGCGCGCGCACGCCGGTCGATCTCGACTCGCTCGTCCAAACGCCGCGCGCCATTCGTCCGCTCGCGGTCCGGCTGCGGCAACCGGGAACGCTCGGCGTGATCGCCGAGTTCAAGCGACGCTCACCATCGGCCGGTGTGATCGCCAAGCCAGGTGTGAGCGCCGCCGACGTGGCGCGCGGCTACGCGCAGGCGGGCGCCGCGGGGCTTTCGCTGCTCACGGATCAAGATTTTTTCGGCGCCGAGCTCGGCGATCTAAAAGCAGCGCGCGCGGCGGTCGAGCTGCCGGTTTTGCGCAAAGACTTCCTGCTCGACGAGCGCGATGTCGTCGAGTCGTGGCAGCTCGGCGCCGACGTGGTGCTGCTCATTGTCCGGTTGCTTTCGGACAGCGACCTTACGGCCATGCACCGCCGCGCCGTGGCCCTCGGGCTCGAAGCGCTCGTCGAGGTGCACGACGAAGTCGAGGCCGAACGCGCACTGGCCGCCGGAGCGCGGATGATAGGCGTCAACCATCGCGACCTCGACACGTTGGCCATCGACCTTTCGCTGTCGGCCCGGGTGGCCGGTAAGCTGCCGTCCGACGTCGTCAAGGTGGGCGAAAGTGGCCTCAAGACGGCGGCCGATTTATCGCGTATGCGACAGCACGGCATGGACGCGGTGCTGATTGGCGAGCAGCTGATGCGGGCGGCCGATCCGGGCGCTGCGCTGGCAACGTTGCTGGCCGAATTCGCCGCATGCTGATCAAGATCTGCGGACTGACCCGCGCCGACGACATGCGCGCCTCGGTCGACGCCGGCGCCGATCTCGTCGGCATCAACCTATGGTCAGGTTCCAAGCGCTACGTCGCGCCCGCCGATGTCCCGCCGCTGATGGCCGCCGCGCACGGTGCGCAGACCGTCGCGGTGCTGGTCGATCCGTCCGACGCCGAGATCGAAAGCGCGCGTGCGCTCGGCTTCGATTGGCTGCAGCTCCACGGCAACGAAACGCCAGAGCGCTGTCGGGCGATCGACGGCCGCTGGCTCAAAGCGATCCGTCTGGACAGCAACGCCGCGTTGGCCGCGGTCGCCAGCTACTCCGGGCCATTGTTGCTGGTCGACGCGCCATCCTCAGGCTACGGCGGATCGGGTCGGCTCGCCGATTGGACACTCGCCGAACGTGCGGCGCGGATGCGCCCGATGCTTCTCGCCGGGGGGCTGACGCCGGACAATGTGGCCGCGGCTATCACCGCGGTGCGTCCTGCGGGCGTCGACGTCGCCAGCGGTGTCGAGCGTGCTCCACGCCAAAAAGATTCGGCGCTCATCGTTGCCTTCATCGATCATGCTCGGCGTATCGCCCGCGCCGTCGACAGCTCCGGCGGCAAGGAATAAGGTCGGGCCATGACTCCGTCATCGTCAACCGCCCGCGGCCGCTTCGGCCCCTACGGAGGTCGCTACGTCGCCGAGACGCTGATTCCCGCCCTCGACGAGCTCGAACGAGCCTTCGACGAAGCGGTCGCCGACCCGTCCTTCAATGCCGAACTCGACCAGCTGCTCGCCGACTATGTCGGGCGCCCGTCGCGTCTGACCTACGCCGACCGCTTGACTGCCGAGCTCGGCGGCGCGCGCATTTTTCTGAAGCGTGAAGACCTCAACCACACCGGCGCGCACAAGATCAACAACTGTGTCGGCCAGGCGCTCCTGGCCCGCCGCATGGGCAAGCGCCGACTGATTGCCGAGACGGGCGCCGGGCAACATGGCGTCGCGTCGGCGACCATCGCCGCTAAATTCGGGCTGCCGTGCGAGGTCTACATGGGCGCCGAAGACGTCGAGCGGCAGGCGCTCAACGTCTTTCGCATGAAGCTTCTCGGCGCGCAGGTCCACGCCGTCGACGCCGGCACACGCACACTCAAAGACGCGCTCAACGAGGCGCTGCGCGACTGGGTCACGCATGTCGCCGACACGCACTACATCATCGGATCGGTCGCCGGCCCGCATCCGTACCCCATGCTGGTGCGCCACTTTCAGTCGGTGATCGGCCGCGAGGCGCGCGCGCAGATGTTGTCGCAAACCGGACGTCTACCTGACGCCTGCGTCGCCTGCGTCGGCGGCGGCTCCATCGCAATGGGGATCTTTGCTGGCTTCGTCGACGACCCGGAGGTGGCGCTGGTCGGCGTCGAGGCGGCCGGCGATGGGCTGGCGACGGAGCGGCACGCGGCGACGCTCAACCGGGGGCGCGTGGGCGTACTGCACGGCTCCAAGAGCTACGTCTTGTGCGACGACGACGGACAGATCCTCGGCGCCCATTCGATCTCCGCCGGGCTCGACTATCCGGGCGTCGGGCCGGAGCACGCCTGGCTCAAGGACACCGGACGCGCCAGCTATGTCGCCATCACCGACGAACAAGCGCTCGATGCGCTGCAGCTCCTCGGCCGCACGGAGGGCATTTTGTGTGCACTCGAAACCGCGCATGCGATCGCCCATCTGCGCACGCTCGCCACCGAGCTCGGGCCCGACAAGACGATTGTCGTGTGTCTGTCGGGGCGCGGCGACAAAGACATGCAGACCGTCGCCGCTCGACTCGGCGTGACCCTGCGATGAGCGCGTCGACGTCGGACAATCGGATCGTGAAGCGGCTCGCGGAGCTGGCGGCGCACGGCGAAAAGGCGCTCGTGGTCTATCTGACCGCTGGCGATCCGTCCCTCGATGAGAGCGTCGAGCTGTGCTTGGAGGTGGCGCGCGCCGGCGCGGACATCAACGAGCTGGGCGTGCCGTGGAGCGATCCGTCGGCGGACGGACCGGTGATTCAGCGCGCGATGGAGCGAGCACTGTCGACCGGCGGGGCCGGGATTGGCGCCTTCGGCAAGACGCTCGACGTGGTGCGGCGGCTGCGCGAAACCAGCCAGGTGCCGGTGGTGCTGTTCGGCTACTTCAACCCGCTGTTGCAGCGCGGCCTCCGACGCGCCGTCGACGAGTGTAAGAGCGCGGGCGTCGACGGCCTGTTGGTCGTCGACCTGCCGCTCGACGAGGCCGACGAGCTGGGGCCGCTCCTGACCGACGCCGGGCTGTGCCGCATTCCGCTGCTGGCGCCGACGACCACGCTCGAGCGCGCGCGCATGATCCTGTCGCACGCGACCGGCTTTGCCTACTACGTGGCGCTGACCGGCGTGACTGGCGCCGGCCACCTCGACGCTTCTGCGGTCGGTGCGCGGCTCGATGCGTTGCGTCCGCTCAGCCCGGTGCCGCTCGCCGTCGGTTTCGGCATCTCCGACGCTGCCGGGGCCCGCGCTGTTGCGCCATCGGCCGACGCGGTGGTCGTCGGGTCGGCCCTGATCGCGGCAGTCGAGCGAGCGTCCGGTCCCGTCGCGCGGCGCCACGCCGCGGCGGCCCTGGTCACTCAGCTCAAGGAAGCGATCGCTTCGACGACACCGGCCGCAAGCGCACAAACAGACCTTTGAGCGCCGAGCGCAGCTCGGCATCGGCGACGTCGCTGAGCGCAGCTTCGACCTCGGCCGACGGCGCCGTCGAAACGTCGAACTCCAGCTCTTGCCGTCGCTGAGACGGCGCCGGTGCGCTGGCGCTGCCCCAGTCCGGCAGCTCGTCGAGCGGCCCGACTGTGAAGCGAATCTCGTCGATGCCTTCGCCGCCGGTCGTCGTGTTGAGCTTTTGCAGCAGCTCGGCCTTGAGGGCGTGGAGCTCGTGCGACCACGCCGCCGACGCGACGCGAACATAGAGCGTAGATCCGCGCAGTCGCTCCGCCCGCGCGCGCGCCGCAACCCGGGGCCCGGCGGCCGAATCGAAAGCACGCTGCGCGGCAAATCCGCGCGCACCCTCATCAAGCTTGAGCCAGCGAAATACGCCGGGCATCACCGCTGCGCTGGTCTCCGGGGGCCGCGACGGTCGCTTTTTGGGCTTCCATCGGCCTGGGCGGCCTGGGCGATCCGGGGGAAGTGAATGCCCGCTGGTCACTTCACGGGCTCGGCTGCGGATTGCCGCGAAAGCGTCGAATCAGCTCACGGATGCGGCGCGATCCGCCACCGTCGCGATAGATGAACTTGAGGCCAACGCCGCTCGGGACCATCGAAATGACCCGCGCTGCGATCTCCATGCTGACCTGGCCACCCGGCGGCGTCAGCTCGATTGTGATCTCGTCGCCGGGCTCGGGTTTTCGTCCGTCCGGTCGCAGCAGGCCGCCGCCTATCGAGATCTCCAGGAGCACGCCAGGATGCTGTTCGGCGTCGGCCGGCCCGTAGTAAATGACCGGTGCGTCGACGGGAATACGCGTGTGCCGCCGCTTCGGAGCGGTCACCGATCCGGACAGCGTCGCCAGTACGAATCGCCGCTTGTCTTCGTCCTCGGGCGACAGCGCGACGGTGACGCCGGCTCGGATGCGCAGCCGCGGATGCGCAGGGCGCCATGAGAGCACGGTTCCGCGGATCAACACTTTGTTGGGCAGCCCGCGGCAGGCCAGCTCGAGCATGACCGCACTGGACTCGGTCATCACCGTCGTCGTCGGCACGAACAGAACCGGACCGTCGTCAGTGGTCGTGTATGCCTCGAGGAATTCGCCGTAGTTGCGAAAGCGTGCTCTGAGAATGGCCATCGGGACCGGTCCCACGCTAACACATCTTCCGTCGGGGGCGCGCCATCCTATAGGCTACCGCGAGGCGACGACCATGACCGAGGGGCAGGGAAAAGTCTGGATCGAGGGACGCGTTGTCGACGCCGCCGACGCGCGCATTTCGGTCTTCGATCGCGGCTTTCTCTATGGCGACTCGCTGTTCGAGACCTTCACCACGCGCGGCGGGCGGGGGACGCGCGCGCTCCACTTGGCGCGGCTCCGACTGGGCGCCGCCGCGATCGGCATCGATCTACCCGAAGGCATCGATGGCGCGCTGGATGCCACGCTGGATGCGCTCGACGAGCCACGCGTTTGGATTCGGGTGGTCCTCACGCGCGGCGGCGACTGGCGCAGCATCGGCGTTTTGCCGTCGCTGCGAACGGTGGCACGCCTGGTGATACTCGCGCGCCGGCTCGACCCTTTTCCGGCCGCGATCTACGACGCGGGCATTGCTGCAGTGCGCATTGTGGCTGCACGCCCGCTACCGAACGTGAAGTCGTCGAGCTATCTCGTGAGCGTGCTGGCGCGCGCCGAGGCCGCGAAAAGGGGTGCCGACGAGGCGCTGCTCATCGATGGGTTGGGTCACCTTTTGGAGGGCGCAACGTCGAACGCGCTCTTGGTCAAAGACGGCCTCGTCTCGACGCCAACGACCACGGCGATCCTGGCCGGCGTGACGCGCGGGCAGCTCTTGGCCATCGCCGCTCGCCTAGGTCTGGGCGCGAGTGAGTCGGAGATCGACCGCGCGACGCTGGAAGAGGCGGATGAGGTGCTGCTGTCGAGCAGTGTGCGGGGCGTCGTGCCGGTGGTGACGATCGACGGAGTACCGGTCGGGTTGGGCAGGCCGGGGCCGATCTTCGCGCGGCTGCGGACGGGCTATGAGGCGCTGCTCGACGCGCTCGAGCGGGCGACGTGAGGGCGTTCGGCGTTGCGACACTGGGAGTGCTGTTGGCGCTGTTCCTCTGGCAATTTTACGCCACCCTTGACGCCGCCACGAGCACGAGTACTGCACAGCGCATCGAGCGCGCGCCGCGCGTTGCCGGAGAGGCGACGTTGCTCTTCGCCGGCGACACCGCCGAGACCGACGCGGCGACTGAGACCTTGGCCAAAGAGGGGCTGCACTGGCCGTTCGCCGCTACACGCGCGCTGGTCACCGAAGCGGATCTCGCGGTGGTCAACTTGGAGGCGCCGATCACCGACGCTGGCACTCCATTTCCGCTGTACGAGCGTTATCAGTACCGCGCGCCGGTCGGCGAGGCCGAGGCGCTGGCTTGGGCCGGCTTCGACGTGGGAACGCTGGCCAACAACCATGCCCGCGACTACGGCGCGTCGGGCCTGGCCGATACGCGCCGCCATCTGGCGGACGCCGGTCTAGCCGCGATCGGCGGCGGCGCCAATGCCAACGAAGCCCGCGCACCACTCATTGTGAGTGTCGGCCAGCTGCGAATAGGTTTATTGTCATACTGTGAAGATCAGGCAATATTTCGCTATTATCTCCAGCTGTTCGCCACCGGCTCGCGCGCCGGCGTCGCCCGTCTCTCGCCGCAGAATCTCGCATCGGACTTGGCGCAATTGCGCCCGTTGGTCGATATTGTCGTGGTGATCCTGCACATGGGCGACAACTACGCGGGCCCGTCGGACGACGCGGTTGCGGCCAGCCGTCGGGCCATCGACTTGGGCGCCGACGTGGTCATCGCTCACCATCCGCATGTCACCCTGCCGGTCGTCGTCTACCGCGGTCGACCGATCCTTTTGTCGATCGGCAACTATGCCTTCGGCACGCCGGGGCGACGCGAACTCGATTATGGAATGCTGGCACTCCTGCACGTGCAGGGGCGCGCGCTCGATCGCGTCGAGCTCGCTCCGCTTTTGGTCAACAATGATCGCGTGCACTATCAGCCGCGCGTTCCCACCGACGAAGAGGCCGACGTGGCCGTTGACGCGTTGATCGCGCAGTCGGCATCCGCGGGAACTAGGTTGGTGCGAGAAAACGGTCGCGCCGTGCTGCTTTTGCCGGCGACTTCGTCGGGGAGTCGATAGCGCCATGGTCGTACCCGCGTGGTTCTGGATCCTGGGAGGCACGTCGCTGATCGTGCTCGGCGTTTTGCAGCTCAAGGCGCGTCCCCACGCGGAGCGCGAAAATGCACTGCAGCGCTGGCTGAGCGCCGGAGCTCTATGGGCGATGATCTGCGTCGCC
>JBBQIO010000165.1:0-7328 GCA_038325015.1 Polyangia bacterium | reverse complement strand
TCGACATGGACAAGCCGATCGATATGGACAAGCCGCCGGTCGATATGACGCCGGCCTGCAAAGACGTCGGCCAGTCTTGCAGCAAGAGCGCCGATTGCTGCACGGGCCACTGTCACCTGTCGACGACGCACAAGTGCTTTAGCAGCTAGGGCCGCTCGCGTGTGATGGGGTTCAGCGCAGCGCCGTGAAAAAGCGCGGCCAGCGGACCCCGTCGGGGCCGCCCGACGACCACCACACGAACATCGCCCGGCCTTTGACGTGGTCGAGCGGGACGAAGCCCCAGTAGCGCGAGTCGTTGGAGTTGTCGCGGTTGTCGCCGAGCACGAAGATGGTGCCGGCCGGCACCTGCACCGCGGGCATCGACGACGACGACCGCTCCGGCAAGCGCAGCGTGGTGAACGAGCGCCCATCGAGTGTCTCCTGCCACTGCACACAATCGCCCCGATACCATTGACCGCTGGCTTCGTCGTAGTCGGTGTAGTGGCAGTCGTCGGTCACGTGCGAGCTCGGCACCGCCGCGCCGTTGACCCACACCATGCCGTCGCGCAGCTCGACGCTGTCGCCGGCCACCGCGATGACGCGCTTGATGAGGTTGTCGCTGCTTTTCGGATGGACGAACACGACCACCTCGCCGCGCGCTGGGCTGCGCGTGAAGAATTTTTTGCCCCACAAGGGGATGCGCAGGCCGTAGACGATCTTGTTGACGTAGATGTGATCGCCGACCTGCAGCGTGGGAATCATCGACCCCGACGGAATCGAGTAGGCCTCAGCGACGAACGAGCGAAAGACCAAAACGACCAGCAGCGTCTTGAACAGCGACTTCATCGATTGACGGCGGGACGGGACAGGCGATTTGGGGTCCATGGGCAAAGCAACACAGCGTGCGCCGGATCTATTCCTCTTCGTCACATACCCCGGGTGAAGCTGAGGTGGAGGTCCTTGGCTTGCTGCAGGACGTCTGCAATTGGACGGGGATAGGCGGTCGGACAATTTCCGCTCGGGTTCTGGCCCGCGAAGAATCGCCGCGCGCAATCCACCGACGCTTCGCGTACCGCCTTGATCGGAGCATAAATCTGGAAGTCGTAATCGCCGCGATATCCGAAAAAGAGCACAACCAAAACAATCAGGGGCGCGAGCTCGGCCTTCGTTCCGACGATGCTGCGCACCGCCAAGTAGCTAATCACCGCGGTGGGGTAGATAAGCACCATCGCGATCTCCGCATAGCGAGAGGCGACCGGCAGGTCGACCCCGAAACCGGCACGGCCCATACTGACCGTACAGAGCATGGCCAGGATCCCCATGCCCAACGCCAGCCAGGCCCACAGCGCCCGGCTCCAGCGCAGCTCCGCGACCCACCACAAGCGAGCCAGTGCGATCATCGTCGCGCCGCCCACGACCTCGCTGACCAAGGCGTCGTTCGCGCCACGAAATCCGAAGCTGCGCGCCACCAAATGCGATAGGCAAATCCAGAAGCCGCGCGATGTGGGTAAGACCAGTGGCGGAAGGTAGGCTGGCCTTGCGAAGCCTTGGAACCAAAGGACGGTCGACGCAGCGACGATGGTCAGCGGCAGGCCCAGTCGGCCAAGCGCCCTCTTCACCCCCCGTGTGCCATCAACCGTCGCGGCCTCGCCGACGGTAGAGACGATGAAAACGAGCGTGACTGCCAGTGTGCCCGGAACTCCTGAAGCGAACGAAAACTGCGCCGCACAGAGCAGCAGAGCACCGAAACAAAGTCCAGCCGTGGTCCGCGCACTAAAAAGCACAACGACCGCCAAGATGACGAATAGCAGGACGAAGTGAAATCCGTTCTGAAAACCCCAGAACAAATTCTCGTTGGCCGAGGTCGACAGCCACGGCACGAATAGCAGCGACCACAACAACAGCGCACCGTTGCCCAGTGTCACACGCTTGAGCGAATATAGCGCGCCAGCGATCGCGAGATAGATTCCGAAGTTGATGGCGATCAGATCGCGCAGATTCCAACCGTCGATGTGAAGGAGCGCCAGATTGGTGAGCTTGGTCCACACGATGCGGTGCTCGTTGTGCTGCGAGATCACCCAGCGCAGTGACGGATGGGGCAGAGCGTAGGACCTAAGCTGATCCCACTCATCCCAGTTCGGAATGTCTACCGAGTATTTCCGGATGAGCACGAAGTGCACGACCGCGAGCGCCGCCAAGCAAAGGAACAGCGCGGTCGTGAAGAGTCGCGAGGCGATGTTAGCTGCTGGGCGATCACTGGAAGGCGCCGCGATAGGCAACGAAATATCCTTTCAAATACCGCCCAGCTCGACCTGTTTCTGAATCCACGGAACGACCTCGTCCAAGATCTGATCGAGTGGGGTAGTCGCCTCGTAACCGAGCAACTCTTTGGCCTTGCTGACATCGGGAACGCGTCGCTGCACGTCGTATTTGTAAGCCGCGTCTGAGACATATCGCAACGGCTCGCCGGGCTTGAGGCGTGCCCAGATCACCTCGGCCAGCTCGAGCACCGAAGTGGAGACCGGAGTAGAGATATTGAAGTCGTCGTTGACCGCTTTGCCGTGCTCGATACAAATTCGAATGCCGCGAGCCAGATCGCCGGCATAGGTGTAGTGCCGAATCTGATTGCCAGCGCCGAGAATGTGCAGCGGATCCTGCCCCTTTTGAATCTTCTGCACGAGGTCGGGAACTACGTGGCTCATGGCCAGCTTCACGTTGCCCGACATAATGTCCGAATCACACAGCGCGCGCTTTTCGCCGATACCGACACAATTGAATGGTCGAATGATGGTGTAGGGCAAACCGAATTGCTCGTGGGCGCCCTGCGCGAAATATTCGCACGCGAGCTTTTGAAATCCGTAGGTGCTCAGCGGCGGCGGACACGCGCGCTGTACGCCTTCGCGGGTGGGAAAATCGGTGGCGCACTCGTAGACCATGCTCGAGCTGAGCACGTTGATCTTTTTCAGTCGCTTGTGCTTGAACGCCCAAATTGCAGCATCGAACGTCGACGCCATGATGCGCTCGTTCTCCGCTAAAAGGTCGTACGCGAACTCGTGGAAGTAGGAGATCCCACCGATCATCGCCGCCGCAGCCAACACCTGATCGCACTCGCCGGCGAGCTCCTTCATCAGGCCGACGTTTTTGGCGTCGCCCTCGACAAAGTGGTAGCGCGGATGACTGTCGTACGATTTTTCGAGCTTGCCGTACTTCGAGAAATTGTCGATGCCATAGACGTCGTGGCCGTGCTCGAGCAGCTCCGCGACGACGTATCCGCAGATAAACCCGGCTGAGCCGGTGACCAAAATGTTCATGAGTGGTTGCCTCTCCATACGCCCCAGCAGTCGACGAACGGCTGGCTCAATTTAAGGTTCAGATATTCTTTGTGGGGCACGCCGAGGATGACCCCATCGGCTTCGGCCAGCGCCTCGGCGAGCGGCATCGTATCGGGTAGATGGACGTCACTGGCGAGCACTTTCGTCATTCGGATCTCGAGTGCTTTTTTGATCTTGAACGCCAGGCTCTCGCGGATGTCGTCGTTGTTGGCCTTGAACGTCATGCCCAGAATGGCAACCTTCTTGCCGCGCAGCGACCCCAGCTTTTCTTCCATCTGGTCGACAAGAAACACCGGCAGCCCTTCATTGACCAGCATGGCCGCCTGGCCCAAGAAAAAGTGGCTTTTGTGAAAGGCGGAGAGCTGCATGGTGTCTTTGAACAGGCAGGGGCCGGCGGCCAAACCGGGTCGAGCGTAGTGCGCCGCGCGCGGATAACCCTCGCGCAGGGCCCCGAAGATTCGATAGAAGTCGAGTCCCTGTGACTCGCACATCATATAAAACTGATTGGCGATGGCGAACTCGAGATAACGCCAAGTATTGGTCATCAGCTTGGCCACCTCGGCCTCGCGCGGGGCGATGCGGACAACCTTCGGAGCGATCGACGAAAACAGCGCGGCTGCCTCTTCTTCGGCTTCGGGCGACGTGGCGGACACCAACTGCGGCAGCTCGAAAATCTCCGAGATGCCCTTGCCCTGCACGATGCGCTCGGGACAAAACGCCAGCTTGCAAGTGCCCCACCGCTGGCGCAAAAGATCATCGATGATCTCGATGACGCCGGGATAGACGGTGCTGCGCAGGACCACGAGCATGTGCGGAGACATATACGGTAAGTACGCCTCGATCACGCTCAGGACATCTTGTACGCGCGGGTTGTGGTGCTCGTCCACTGGCGTTCCGGTGACGAAGAAGACGACCTCCGATTCGGCGATGCGCTCCGCCTTCGTCGTGGCGATCAGATTCTTGCCGATGTGCTTGGTCAACAGAGCTTCGCCGCCCTCTTCGATGAAGGGCAGTCGACCCTCGTTGATCTGGCTCACCGCGGAGGGGTTGATGTCGACCAGGCATACCTGATGCCCGGTCTCGGCGAGCGCCAAGCCAAGCGGGATACCGACGTGGCCGCAGCCACCGACGATGCACATCTTTCGCGATTGAGCTATCGATTCGGGCACGATTGACCTCGCCGGCGCGGAAGCTACGCGAAATTGTCACGCGGCGAAAGCCGGATTGACTCAAATTTCGAGTTTCGGCTCAGGCCGCCCCCTAGGCGGGGCTGCAGCACGCAGCGCACCAGACGTTGAGGCCTTTTCGCCGCCACTCCGCTGCGCCGTAGGAAAACGGCGCGCGCGTGCCCGAATTCTCGGGCAGCACGCGATGGATGTGCGGATGCTGCTCCTGAACGAGCCGACGCGGCGGCTCGAAGCCGGTGCACTCGATCATCGCGGCCAGCGGCGGATTGACGAACACCGGGATCGAGATTCGCGCGCGCTCGCGGTTGGCGTTGGTCACGCGATGCGGAGTCGCACGGAGGCGACCGCCGGTCACGACCTCGACCAGCGCGCCGAGCTCGCGGCCAAACATGGTCAGCTGCCCGCGCGCGTCGCGCACGGTTGCGGCGGTGATCGGCGACGCGAGATAGACGCAGCGGTGCGCGTCGACCTGCGCTTGCAGGTAACCCACGTTACCAGCGAGGGTCCAGCCAGCGAAGGGCAAGGGATCGTGATCGGGCCAGGAGCGCGCGACCTCGACGTCGTCGAGCCGACCGATGCAAGCGAGCGCCATGGGTCGAGCATACAAGATCGATCCGCGCGATCGGTTATGCTCGCACGGATGGCCAAGAGTGTCGCGCTGCTGCGCGGGATCAATGTGGGCGGCAACAATCGTTTGCCGATGAAGGAGCTGATCGCGATCTTCGCCGCGGCCGGCGGCACGGAGGTGAGCGCTTACATCCAAAGCGGCAACATCCTGTTTAGGGCGCCGCCCGGCGCGCTGAAAAAGCTCGGTCTCCGCGTCCAAGAGGAGATCAAAAACAACTACGGATTCACCGTACCGGTGGTGCTGCGCACGGCGGACGAGATACATGGGCTGGTCAGCGCCAATCCCTATCTCGAGGACGACACAGAGGCCGACGTCAGCATCTTGATGGTCATGTTCCTGGCCGATCAGCCAAAGGCGGCCAGCGTCGCCGCGCTCGATCCGACGCGCTCGCCCCCCGATGAATTCACGCTCCGCGGGCGCGAGATTTTTTTGCGCTGCCCCAACACGTTCGCCAAGACCAAGCTGTCGAACGCCTATTTCGACAGCAAGCTCGGCACGGTCTCGACCGGCCGAAACTGGCGCACCGTGCTGCAGCTCGCAGAGCTGACTCGTACGTGACCTACTTCACGTTTCCCGACGGCGGCTTGCGCTACGACTGCCAGAGCTGCGGACAGCGCTGCTGTCGCGGTCGCGGCTTTTCACTCGGCGGCGACGAGTTGGTCCCGCTACTCGGAAAGGTGCCGCGGCTGGCCAGCTATCTGCGGCTCCGGCCCGGCGGCAGCGCCTACGCGGTGGACCTCACCGATGGCTGCTGGTTCCTGGCCGGCGACGGCAACTGCCAGATCGAAGTCGACCACGGTCGTGCCGCCAAGCCGTCGACGTGCAAGCTGTTCCCGTTCAATCGCGTGTTCCGCGTGCGCGATACGCGGGTCGTCGACTTCAACAGCACGCTGTGTCCAGTGCAGGTCGCCGATGGCTCCGGCGTACGCCACCAGGACATCCTGGCGGACATCGCCGCGCTCGGCGCGTCGCCGATCATCGACGTGCCAGCACCCGAGCCACCTGGGCTGCCCGATGATTGGCAGCGGCAGGAGGAGGCTTCCGCGCGGGACCTCCTTGCAGTGGACGATGAGCGCTGGCGCTCGTGGAGTCAGCTCTACGGCGTACCGACGGCCGCGCGCATCGCCGAAGTGGTGCCACGCGTGCGCTTGCTCCTACCGTCGCTGCGCTTTGGCCTGCTTTTCCGTCGCGGCGCAGCGCCCTGGCCGGTGACCACGGCGCGGTTGGGCGCGCGGGCTCAGGCGCTGACCCTCTTGGCCGCGTCCTCTCCACTCCCCGGTCCCCCGTCGCTGCGTGGGCTGACCGAGCTGTGGAACGAGGCCAGCTTCGCGCTCGATGTGCTCGAACGATGGGACGAGCCGGTGACGCTGACGGGCACGAATTTCCAAAGCGACGTGCCCGCCCTGCTGCAGCCCGCGCTGGGTGCGCTCTTGGCCGGCGCGTTCCGTGGCGGCAAGACGCTGGGCGCGTTGCTCACTGGGGCCGCAACGTCGCTGCCGAACGAAGCCCGGCCGATGATCGTCGCGCTCGCGGCGTCGCTGCGCTCGACCCTTCTGCCCGATTGAAGTAGCTAGCTAAAACAGATAGTGCAGTCCCACTCCTGTGAAGATCGCGTCGCGGAACCCGACTTCGATTTGCGCGGTGAAGCGCCGCGGCAGCCTGAAACGCAGCCCGACCAGGAGATTGACCACACCCATCACCGGCGGCTTGGACCCTTCGACGTGGCGCTTCGGGCTGCTCGCGTTGTCGCCGTTGGGATTCGACTCAGTCTGCTTGAGCATCTCTTCGGCCGTCGACGAGGTCAGATTCACACCGACCGGATGGCACAGGGCCAGGTTCTGCGCGGTCTGCGCCGTGCACCCGCCAAAATCATTGGTCGTCAGAATGTGCCCGAGCACAGCGCCAATCCCCAGACCGCCACCAAAGCGAATCTCCAGCCAGCGCGTCAAATCGCGATGGCCGATGAGCGACACATCGGCCGACAGAAACGCCAGCCCGCGAAACTGCAGGTAGTGCGTGTCGACATCAGCTCCGTGATTGTTGGCCAGGTAGTTTCCATCTTCGACGTCGAGCGCCATGTAGTCGATCGAGGTCACGATGTCGTACTTGGGCTTGCGGTAGAGAAATTCGGCCCCGATCGACCAGCTATTCATCGCCGTCGCTGCCTGCAGGTAAGGCGAGAGCATGGCACGCGACACGAAG
>JBBQIO010000164.1:0-7329 GCA_038325015.1 Polyangia bacterium | reverse complement strand
TCTGGCGCAGCAGCTGGTCGCCGCCTGTGGCGCCGGCGACTGGAGCTTCGACGCGCTCTATCAGCTTTGCCGTCGTGCGCAGCCCTACTGCACACTGACGCGAGCCAGCTTCGACCAGGTGCTCGACATGCTGGGCGATGGCATCGCTACGCGCCGTGGTCGTTCGGGCGCGCACCTGCATCTCGATCGCGTCAATAGTCGGGCGCGGGCACGACGGGGCGCGCGGCTGGCGGCGTTGACCTCGGGCGGTGCGATCCCCGACCGTGCGGATTACCAGGTCGTCGAAGATCCGTCGGAGAACGTGGTCGGCACGCTCGACGAAGACTTTGCCATCGAGAGCAGCGTCGGCGATGTATTTTTGCTCGGCTCGACGTCGTGGCGCGTGCGGCGGGTCGAAAACGGACGCGTGCGGGTGGAAAATGCGCATGGCGCTGCGCCGTCGGTGCCGTTTTGGAACGGCGAGGGGCTGTCGCGCACCCACGAACTGTCGGGCGAGGTCGCGCTCTTGCGGCAGCAGATCGCGGATCATCGGCCGGCCAACGCGGCCGACCACAGCGCATCCCGCGAGCAGGCCATCTGCCGCCTGATGAACGAGTGCGCGCTCAGCCTGCCCGCAGCCGAGCAGGCGGTCGACTATGTCTGGGAAGGGGCGACGGCGCTGGGCGCGGTGCCGACGCAGGAGCTGCTGGTCGCCGAGCGCTTCTTCGACGAGTCCGGCGGCATGCAGATCATCATTCATGCGCCGCTCGGCGCGCGCATCAATCGCGCCTTTTGCCTGGGGCTGCGCAAAAAGTTTTGCCGCGCCTTCGATTTCGAGCTGCAGGCCGCCGCCACCGACGACGCCGTGCTCCTGTCGGTGGGGCCGCAGCACAGCTTCCCGCTCGAAACACTGTTCGGCTTTCTGTCGGTCGATTCGCTCAAAGAGACGCTGGTCCAGGCGGCGCTCCAGAGCCCGATGTGGGGCACGCGCTGGCGCTGGAACGCGGTCCGTTCGTTGGCGGTGTTGCGCTTTACAAAAGGGCGTCGGACGGCACCGCAGCTTTTGCGCATGCGCTCGGACGATCTGATGGCGGCCGTGTTTCCTGCCGCCGCGGGCTGTCAGGACAATCATGGCGGCGTGATGAAGGAGGACATCGCGCTGCCGGATCATCCGCTGATTCACGAGACCGCACGCAACTGCCTCGATGAGGTGATGGACCTCGACGGGCTGACCGAGCTTTTGCGCGGCCTCGACTCGGGTCGGGTCAAGACCGTGTCGCGCGACACGGTGGCGCCGTCGCCCTTTGCGCACGCGATTTTGGCCTCCAATCCATACACCTACATGGACGATGCGCCGCTCGAAGAGCGCCGCGCGCGCACCGTCGGGACGGCCCGGCCCGGCGAGCTCTCCGTCGAGGATCTGACGCACATTGATCCGCAGGCGATTGTCGACGTGGTCGCCGAGGTCAGTCCGTTCGGGCCAACGGGGGCGCGCGATCCGGACGAGCTACACGATTATTTGTGCACCGCAGCATGCATCCTACCGCATCGGCCGTGGCAAGCGTGGTTCGAGGCGTTGGCGCAAAATGGACGAGCGAGCGAATTCAACGTGGCGGAGCGCAGCTGGTGGGTGGCCACCGAGCGCGCGGCATTGGTCAAACAGGCGTTCGACCCCGAGTCGAGCGAGGTCAGTACGGCGGCCAAGCTGATCGTCGGCGGCCACATGGAGACCGCCGGTCCGACGACGGCGACCGAGATCGCGGCGCATTTCGGTCTGTCCAAAGCGTTGGTCGACGAAGCGCTGGCACATCTGGAGAGCGACGGCCGAATTTTGCAGGGTCGATTCAGTCCGGCGGCTGTTGTGGAAATTCAATGGTGTGAGCGGCGCCTCTTGCAACGGATTCACCGTCGGACGTTGGGCGTGCTGCGCGAACAGATTCGCCCGGTGACGCAGGCCGAGCTGACGCGCTTTTTGCTGCGCTGGCAGCACGTGCAGCCCGGAACGCAGGTCGCCGGCGTCGATGGTCTCTTGCGCGTCATCGAGCAGCTAGAGGGGTTCGAGGCGCCGGCCGGCGCCTGGGAAGAGGAGCTGCTCGGTCCGCGGGTCGCTGGCTATCAGCCGGCATGGCTCGACGAGCTGTGCCTGTCGGGCGAAGTGGCGTGGGCCCGCTTGCGGCCGGCCAAGACGGTGATCAAAACCGAAGCGCGCCCCCGTGCGGCGCAGGCGCCGATCGCGCTCTATCTGCGCGCCCACGGAGACTGGCTCCTGTCGACCCCGCAGGATCCGGAGACCGAGCAGGCCGAGCCGATCGCCCTGTCGGGGGCGGCCGAGCGCGTGCTTGCCGAGCTGCGCAACCGAGGTGCAGCGTTCGTCGCCGAGCTGCGCCAGCGCTGTGCCGAGATCGACGTCCCCGATGTTCCCGAGGCGCTGTGGGAGCTGGTGCGCGCCGGCCTGGTCACCTGCGACGGGTTTGCCGGTCTGCGGGCGCTGGCCGGGCGACAAAAATCGACCCATGCGCGCAGTCGGGCCTCCGAAGGCCGCTGGTCGTGTGTCGTTCGTCCGGTCGCCGCCGCGGGCCCGTTCGGCGACGGCAGCCCGGTGGAGCTGGCGCGCGTCTATCTGCGTCGCTACGGGATCATGTGTCGCACACTGGTGGCGCGCGAGCCGGCGGCGCCGCCGTGGCGTCATTTGCTGGCGGTCTATCGGCGGCTCGAAGCGCGCGGCGAAATCCGCGGCGGACGCTTTGTCTCGGGGCTCAACGGCGAGCAATTCGCGCTGCCCGAGGCGGTGGAGCTGCTGCGCGCAATGCGGCGACGCGGCGCCAGCGTGGTCGAGCGCGTGACGGTGAGCGCCACCGATCCGCTCAACCTGGTCGGGATCCTGTCGCCCGGCCCGCGCGCGCCCGCCATCTCGGGGCACGTCGTAACCTATCTCGACGGTGTGCCCGAGGGAACGGCTGCCCGGGACGAAGCCGTGCGCGAAGTCGTCGCCGAGGTGTACGCTTAATCCAGGATTAGACCTGTGTCAGACGCCGAAATTGCCCCTTTGCCGCTGCGCTGGAGCGCGCTGCTCGACGGAATCGCTGCGCGCTATCACGTCGCACAGCGGCGCGCGGATTGGCTCTGTCTGAGCTGGCCGTCAACCACCGGCGATTGGGAGCAGACGGTCCAGGTCACCTGCCGCTCCGTGCACGGACAGTGGCGCGTCTTTTTGACCGCCGATATTTGCTACGCCGACGGCGCCTCGGAAGCCGACGCGCTCGACCTGGCGTCGAAGCTGCTCGTCGGCTCGCTGGTGATTCAAAACGGCGTCCTGGCCCTGCGCTGCATCTTGACCGAGGGCGGGTTCACGCCGCCGCAGCTCGACGAAACGATCATGCGGCTGCAGACCAACGCCGTACGATTTCGCGAGCGGCTGCTGCAGCGCAAAGCGGCAGCCGGCCGCAAGCTGTTCGACGCATTCGTCGACTGACGCGAGACTGACGCGAGTTGGAATTCTCGGGTGCGTTACGCGGGTGGCTGGCGATTGCGCTTTTGTAGCCACTTGATGAGGATGGCGAGGCCGACGATCGCGCCGGCGACGTTGATGATGATGTAGTAGGTGCGCATCGTAACGATCTACCACGAGTCGCCTTCGTAGGCCGGCTCACGGTTGCAGGCGAGCTCGACGAAAATTCATGCACAGTCGTTGCGCTCGACGGTGAGACCTGGTACCAGGAATCATGCAGCGCACGCTTACCGCTCTCTTCTTTGTGCTCGCTTCTTTTTTGGCCGCGACCGCCAAAGGCGACAATCGCGACGTGGCCCGCGAGCACTATCTGCAGGGCACCAAGGACTTCGACCTTGGCCTGTATGACGACGCCATCAAAGAGTACATGGCGGCGTATCAGGCCAAGGACGACCCGGCGCTGCTCTACAACCTCGGCCAGGCGCACCGCGCCGCGCAGCATGCCGTCGAAGCCCTGCACTTTTACAAACGCTACCTGACCAAAGTGCCCGACGCGCCCAACGCGGCCGAGGTCCAGGCCAAGATCGGCGAGCTGCAAAAGCTCATCGATCAGCAGACCAAGTTGCAGGCCATGCCGCCGGCGGGTCCGGCTCCGCTCGGCTCCTCGCAAACGACGAGCGCCCCGCGGCCGACGCCGACGACGGAGACGCCAGTTGTAGAAAACAGGCAGCCGAATTTGACGCCGGCCCCGGTCGAAGTCGTCGCGGCGGCTCCGGCGCCCACGCCGGTCTACAAGAAGTGGTGGCTATGGACGATCGTCGGCGTCGTCGTGGTCGGTGCTGCGGTCGGGGTGAGTGTCGGGCTGAGCTCAGGCGGAGGCTCGTCGTTCAATCCCAGCTTGGGTGCGACCGGGCCAGGAGCACACTAATGCGCACATCAATGACAACTCTGATTTTGCTTGCTGTGGCCGGCTGCGGCGGCAGCGCGAATGACGGCTACGCGGTCGACCTGACCATCGTCGCCGACGGCAGCGTCGATGTCGCCAAGGTCGCCAGCATCACGCTCAGCGTGACCGGCGCCGAGACGTTCACCTCGCCGGTGATCAGCGTGGTCGGCAAATTCGGCGCCGGCCGAGCGACGCTGCGCTATCAGCCGGGCGTGCCCTCGGGCACGCTGAATTTTGCCGTCGCAGCGTCGAGCACGAGCGGCGGCCAAGTCGCGACCGGCTCGGTGGGCGGCGTGGTGCTCAAGCCGGGCGGAACGCAAAAGGCGACCATCACCCTGTCGAGCCCGGTGGCCGGCGATCTGGGCGTCGCGGACCTCGCGGTCGCCGACTTGGCCAACCCGCCCGACGCCGCAGTCGATGCTGCAATGCAGCAAAATCCCGACCTGCGCCCGCCCGTTGACCTGTGCGTGCCCAAGACGGTCGCGGAGTGCGACGACGGCAACCCCTGCACCGTCGACACGGTGAGCGACGGCAGCTGCAGCAACACGTGCGTCCACACGCCAGAAGCGACGGCAATCGCCTGCACGGTCGCGGCCGGCAAGGGCGTGTGCCTGGGAGCGAATTGCTGCACCGGCTGCATCCACAGCGGGCTGTGCGAGCCGGGCAAGAGCGCCAATACGCTGTGCGGCAGCGGCGGGTCCGACTGCTTCGATTGCACGACGGACGGCGCGACCTGCTCGGCGGCAGGCGCGTGCAGCGGCTGCACGGTGGCATCGTGCACCAGCGCATCGCAAACCTGCGGCACATCGAGCTGCGGCTTCAACTGCGGCGCGTGTGCCGACAGCTGCCTCAGCGGAGTGATCACGCACAGCACCTGCGGAGGCAAAAGCTGCGCCGCAAGCGGCATGACGGGGTGCGGAAACTACGCTACATGCCACGACGGCACGACATGCAAGACCGACACAAACGGCGGCTGCGCGGCGAACGGTGACAGTGACTGCGCGGCCACGGCATATTGCAACAGCGGCAAAAAGTGTGTTCCGCGCATCCCGGTCGGCGGCCCCTGTCCCTCTGAGGGCGTCGACGATGTCTGTCAAGCGGGTCTGCATTGCACTTGGTACTCCGCCGACGGTGTCCAGTTGGGCGCGGTGTGTGCCCACGCAACCTGTACGGGTTGCCAGGCGATCTCGGCTTCGGACTGGGCGACCTGTGCCGCAGCGCCTGGTATCCCCGTCCTGCTCGACCCACGTTCAGTGTGCCCGAAGACGGATGCGTGCCATGTGGGGTGCGGCGGTGCCAACGGCGGTTGTAACACCGGCTTCGATAGCAATGGAAATGCCATGCCCTGTGCCACCACAACGTGCACACCCAGTACGCCAACCGGTTCCACTGGGATATTGTCAGGCTCGCTTTGCGTGCTCAACGGGACGACGCCGACCTGTGTCTCGACGGCCGCGTACTATTGTGCATACGATAACCAACAGCAAGACACCTGCTGCGACTGCGCGAACGGCGCCCAATGCGTAAATGTCTGCACCCACTCGGAGAGATGTGATTGAACCAGCCGGTTGGCTAATGCGACACCCCGTGGCATCCTCTAGGGCTTGCTCGTTCCAGTAAAATTTGCCGTCCAAAAGGCGTCGGGCTCCGTAGTGATCGTAAGGAGCGCCGTGTGACGATTCTCGCCGAAACCACGCCCGACATCGCGCCCGACGAAAGCGAGCAGCTTGCCGTTGCGCATCGCTTTTGCGACGACTGGCTGCATCGCGTTCTGCCGTCCAAAGAGATGCTGCCGCGGCGCCTTCACGAGGCCATGCACGACGCCGTCTTTCCCGGGGGCCGACGCGCCCGGCCGATGCTGTGTCGGCTGATCGCCGAAATGTACGGCCACGGCGATGACGAGTTAGTGGGCCGCATGGCGGCGGCCGTCGAGCTGGTGCACTGCGCCTCGTTGGTGCAGGACGATCTGCCGTGCTTCGACAACGCCGACACGCGCCGCGGTCTGCCCGCCGGCCACATTCAATATGGCGAGGCGACGGCGATCTTGGTGGGTGATGCGCTTTTGACCCTGGCCTTTGAGACGCTGTCGTCGGCGCCGCACCGCCACGCCGCACTAGGCTTTCGCTTGGTCGGGGCGCTCTCGGTGGCCAGCGGCTCGCGCCACGGCGTCATCGGCGGCCAAGCCCTGGAGCTCGAAGATTTACCGGTCGATCTGGCCGAGTACCACCGGCAAAAAACCGCGGCGCTGTTTCGCGCTGCAGCGTTGGGCGCGGCCATTTGCGCCGGCGCCGATGCGGCCGACGAGCTGCGCTGGGCGCGCTTCGGAGAGCTGGTAGGCTGCGCGCTGCAGCTGCGCGATGATGTGGATGATGTGACGGCCGAGTCGGCCGAGCTGGGCAAGCCGAGCGGGCGCGATCAAGCGCTGGGCCGCCCCAATGCTGCACTGCAACATGGAGTGGCCAGCGCCCGCGAAATGCGCGAGCAGAACATCGCCGAAGCCCACGCCCTCTTAGGGACCAGAACCCCTGCCACGGCGCCGCTCTACCAGCTCCTCGACGAAGTCACCCGCCCCAGCCGCCCGTAGCGCTTCCCTTTTCGCCGCCCCAAAAGAAAACGCCCGCCGACCTCACAGTCGACGGGCGTCGGAAGAGACGTTGCGAGCGTTACGGCGCGCTTACGAAGTCGGAAGTTTGGACAGGGATAATCTGTCCACCGAAATTAGTATAGACCCAGCCCCCAAGGGTGGTGAACTGGCTCGCTGCCATTGGGAACGTGCCCATATCGTTAGGGCCGAAATAAATCTGCATCTGGAATTTGATCGTCGCGGCGCCAAGGCTTCCGTTCGCGGAAGCGACGAACTCCCCATACGAACTGGGTGTCGCCGGGGCAGGCGTTGGCGGCGGGCTGGTCTCGTGCGGCGGTTGGTGGTTGGGTGGTGGGGTGGGGGTGTTGTGGT
>JBBQIO010000163.1:0-7344 GCA_038325015.1 Polyangia bacterium | reverse complement strand
GGGGAGCGCGACCGCATCAGCAAGGCGCTCACGAGCGGCCGGCCCGACTGGCGAACCCGCGAGATCGTAGCGCTCGCGGAGCTCTATCGCTAGGACCTCAGCCCGCAAGATCGCAGAGACCTCAGAGAATTTCCTCTCCCGCGCGCAGCACGATGTCGCGCAGCAGCGGTGAAGCGGCGATCGCCTCCATGGTCGCCGCCATTCGTTCCGGTGTCATGCGCGCCAGCTCTGCTCGCGCCTCTTCGAGCCGCACCGCGAAGTAGTTGATGATCTCGGCGCGCGTGGACAGCGGCGTCGGGCTACCGTCGACGCCTAGGCGCTGCATGTCGTCGCGCCACTCCGGCCGCTTCAGCGCCATCGCAGCGATCGACGTTCGCAACACGCGCGCGAATCCGTACGGACGAATGATGATGCTCAGGTGACATGAAGTGCCGCGGGCGAAGGCGCGATGCCATCGTCCCGGAGGAACATAGAGAACGTCGTTCGGCTGGAGCACGATCTCGTCGGGGTTCTCGTCGGGATCGGGATAAAGGTAGCCGAGCTCCTTCAGTGCGGAAGTCGTCGGCGGTGTCGAGAGCGCGTCGAGCTGCAAGTGAAACGGCGGCGCGGCCACCTGCGGGCCGAGCTGCCAGCGTTTCTCGCCGCTGAGCTGCAGGATGATGCCGTGCGTACAGTCGAAGTGCCACGCCAGGCCGGACTTGTCGGGCGAGAGAAAACAGTTGATCGAGACTGGCCCGACTGCGCCGATCATGCTCGCCACGGAGCCGGCCAGCGCTTGCAGCTTAGGAAGCGAGCGCTGCAGCTCGTCGAAGGAGAGCGTCATGCCCGCGTCGAGCAGCCGGCGCGCCATCTCGAGCGGCGCGGCCACCGCGCGACCTCGGCCGTCCTGGTCGTAGTAGGTGGCCCGAAAGCGCAGCGTGTCTCCGCCTCGGCCCGGCGACAGTGGTGAGAAAGCGTGCGCCGCAAGCTCCTCCAGCGTGAACAGTTGGCTCAGACTGGTCGGGGCGCGCAGCTTGACCCAGCTCTTACCCCAGTCCTCCGCGAAGAAGCGGGCGGCTTCGGCCTTACCGAACAGGAGCGCTTCGGCGTCCATCGCAGGTGCCATGTTTGCAGCGTGGCGCTGTCTACCGCTTGTCCGATTGCTTCACCGACGCTGCGCCGGCAGCCGCTCGAGTCACGGCGCTGCCGGCAATGCTGCCGCCGATGACGCTGAGGAAGAGCAGCAGAACGGAGCCGTACAGGCCAGCGGCGATCATTCCGCGCTGCGGGTGGACGAAGTCGCTCGACCCAGCGAAGTGCCAAAGGCGCCACAAGCCGCCGAGCATCGGGTAGTTGCCGGTGCTGGAGACGCCGGAGCGAATGAACGCTGCTGAGAGTATGAAGAAGCAGGTGATCATCGTGATCAGCGACAGCAGGCCAACGATCATCGCCATCAGGAGAATGGGCTTCGCCATGCCCCATTAGACTCGCCCCAGCGAGGAAAGCAAGTGGGCTCAGCGTGTCATACTACGCTCGCGTTGCATGACCCTGCACGAGACTCATGTCCGCTTCCGCGACTGGCGCGTTTGGTGCCGCGTCGTCGGTAAATCGAGCGCACGACCGCCCCTCGTGTGTGTCCCTGGCGGCCCAGGAATGCCCCACGACTATCTGGAGCCGCTCGCGCAGCTGGCTGACCAGCGGCCCGTCGTGTTCTACGATCCGAGCGGATCCGGCCGCTCCGATCGACCGAGCAACGTGTCCTGGTCGCTCGAGCTGTTCAGTGAGGAGCTCTCGGCGATCTGCACGGCGCTGGCCGTCGAGTCCGTGCACCTCTTTTCGCATTCCATGGGTTCACTGATCGTGCTGGGCGCGCTCGTGCGACCGATGCCGCGACTACTCAGCGTGGTCATGGCCAGCCCGATCATCGACGTGCCGGCGTACCTGGCGGAGGTGCGCGCGCGCGTCATGCGCATGACCTCCGACTTCGCCGCCGTGATGCGCGCCGAGGAGGATCCACAGCTGCGTAAAACTGTCGCCCACGCCCAGCTGCTGTATCAATTCGCGGAGCAGCACATCTGTCGCTGTACTCCGCGCCCCGATGCCTTGACTCGCTCTTTTCATGCGCTCAACCGCGCCGCACACGCACAGATGAAGGGCGGCTCGCTGTTTTACCTGACCCCTATCGCCGAGCTCGACTGGAGCGAGCGACTGTCGTCACTTTCGATGCCGACGCTCATCACCTGTGGCGAGGACGATCTGGCGACGCCGACTGCGTGCCGCGCGTTTTTGCAGCGGATGCAGCACGGCGAGCTGGCAATTTTTCCCGGCTGTACGCACATGCCGCATCTGGAAGACGCGCCGACGTACGTCGGGCGGCTCGCGCGCTTCCTGGCCGCGGCCGACGGTGGCGCGTCGCCGTGAGCGACCAGGCACCCCCACAGCGACGGTTGTCGACGGCGATCGAGGTCGTGCGTCTGACCTGCGCGCTCTACGCCGGCCGACCCTGCGTCGCAGATCTGGTTCCGTCGGCCGACGGCGAGATCGCGTTCGCGCCGACGACATTCGGCGAGCTCTGGCGCAGAGTCGTCGCGCTGGCCAGCGCCTGGTGCAATCAGGGGCTCGTCGCCGCCGGCGAGCGCGTGGTCCTGTGCGGCGAGCCAAGCGTCGACTGGCTGGTGGCCGATCTGGCATGCCTCTACGCGGGCGCCGTGTCAGTGCCCCTACTCGCCAGTGCACCGTTCAACGACCTAGAGCACATCCTGGCGGAGACCGCACCGGTGCTGTTTGTGTGCTCGCCAGCGACGGCGCCGCTGATGAGACGGCTGGCGCGCATCTGCCCGAGCGCGCGCGCGCTGATGGTCATCAACGCGCGCGGCGACGCGGTGCTGACGAGCCGGTCGCTACCCGCGTTCACCATCGGCGAGATCGAAGCGACGCCCGGCGACGCCCGCCCGCCTATCGCCGTGGCCGACGACGCGCTGGTGACCATCATGTACACGTCAGGCGGGACCGGGCGCCCCAAAGGCGTGCCCTTCAGCGACGCGCATTGGCGACGCACCCTCAGCTTCGTCCTCGAGCCGCGCGCGGTTTGCACGGTCAGCTACCTACCCCTGTGTCACGTCATGGGCCGTGTCGCGACCGTCTACTACACGCTCTTGCTCGGCGGCACGAGCTACTTCGTTCCGCCGCAGGATCTGTCGCTCGTTCTGCGCGCAAGCCGTGTGGTGCGCCCGACATTTCTGTCGCTGATTCCTGCCCTCTCGAACGTCATCTACCAGCAGTATCGCGCCCTGGTCGCCACCCGTCTGCCGCCATTCGCCGACGCCAGACAGGTGGCCGAATGCGAGGCGACGGTCATCGCCGAGCTGCGCACCACCCTGCTCGGCGACCGGCTGCGCACCATCCGCTGCGGCTCAGCCCCTACGGCGCCCGAGGTCCTCGACTTTCTCTCGCTGTGCTTCGCGCCTGTGCAGAGCTACTACTCCTCGACCGAGCTGGGCGCCGTCATCGTCAACCATCGCGTCCTTGCCCAATTCGAATACAAGCTCGCTGACGCCCCGGAGCTCGGCTACACGACGCGCGATCACCCCTATCCACGCGGCGAGCTGCTGGTCCGCTCGCCGCACGTCATGCGCCGGTATTTCGAACGGCCCGAAGCCACGGCCGAGTACGCCGACGCCGACGGCTTCGTGCGCACGGGAGACATTTTCGAGGAGCGGGCGCCGCGCCATGTGGTGTGGATCGATCGCAAGAGCACAGTCATGCGCCTGGCTCATGGTGAGTTCGTCGCCCTGACGCGGCTCGAGCATCTTTTTTCCTCACGTTGCCCTGCGGTACGGCAGATTTTCCTGTATGGCAACGCGCACCGCGATCATCTGCTCGCGATCATCGTTCCCTGCGACGACGATCCCGACAGCGCGGCGCTCAAACGACGGCTTCGCGCGATGCTCGATGACGCCGCCCTGGCGGCCAAGCTGAGTCCGCATGAGGTCCCGCGCGACTTCATCGTCGAGCGCGAGCCGTTTACCGTTGAAAACAACCTCCTGACCGAAGTCGGCAAGTTGCGGCGGCAAACGCTCAAGGCGCGCTACGAGCCGGCGCTCGAAGCGCTGTACGTCGAGCGGGCGTCCCGCCGCGCGGAAACCACGGATGCGCCGGAGTGGCTTGGGTTACCCGAGAAGCTGCTGGCAGCGGTGGCCAGCACGCTGGCGCTGCCTCCGGGCGACGTGGACGGCAGAGCGAGCTTCGTGGCTTTGGGGGGCGACTCCCTGGGCGCGGTCAGTTTGTGCGCACGATTGGAGACGATGCTCGGCGCGGCGCCGCCGGTCGCAGCGGTGCTCGATCGTGGCGTCACGCTGTGGGAGCTGGGGAGGCGCCTTCTGCGCCAGCTCGAAGGCGGCGAGGAGCACGCGAGCTTCACCGCGCTCCATGCCGATCCCGAGCGCGAGGTCCGCGCCGACGAGCTGCGCCTCGACCGCTTCCTCGGTCCAGCGATGGGCGCGCCGCGCGATCCGGCCGCCGAACACGCCCACATCATCTTGTTGACCGGCGCCAACGGCTTCCTCGGCCGCTTCCTGCTCTTGGAGCTGCTCGAGCGAGTCGCGGCGCGAGATGGACGCGTGGTCGCGCTGGTCCGCGCCCCCGACACCGCCCGGGCGCGCGCGCGCTTGGTCGCTGGGTTTGCCGCCAGCGGCGCGGCGGCGGTCGAGCGCTTCGAGACGCTGGCCCGCGATCGACTCGACGTGTGCGCCGGCGATCTCATGCGCCCGCGCTTCGGCCTGCCGGCGGCCGACTACGATGCGCTCGCCGATCGAGTGGACGCGGTGCTGCACAACGGGGCGCTGGTCAACCACAGCTTGTCTTATCGGCAGCTCTTTTTGCCCAACGTCGTCGGCACCATCGAGGCGTTGCGCTTTGCGCTGCGACGCCGCCTCAAGGCGGTCAGCTTCATTTCGTCGAGCGCTATCGCAGCCGGAATGCGCCGCACGGCCGCCATCGAGGAGCACGAAGATGCCGCCACGCTTTGGCCCACCCGT
The DNA here is from genome assembly GCA_038325015.1 of Polyangia bacterium. Lineage (GTDB taxonomy): Bacteria > Myxococcota_A > Polyangia > Palsa-1104 > Palsa-1104 > JBBQIO01. The sequence continues at coordinate 2,329 of JBBQIO010000163.1, read as the reverse complement.
CCCACCGGCGCCGCCGACGACGTGATCGGCTTCGGCTACGGCACGTCGAAGTGGGCCGGCGAGGTCCTGCTCCGCGAATTCGGCGAGCGCACCGGTGCCAGCGTGACCATCTTTCGCTGTGGCCCGCTGCTCGGCCATTCGACGTGGCGCGGGCAGATCAACCGAGCCGACGCTCTGACGCGGCTGTTGGCCAGCATCGTCACCACCGGGCTGGCGCCGCGGTCTTTTTTTGCCGACAGCTTCGTCGGCTCGCGCGCGCTGCACGCCGTTCCGGTCGACCAAGCGGCGGCCGTGATCGCCGCAATCGCGCTCGATCTGCGGCGCGAGCCGCGCCTCTTTCATGTGACCCGGTCGCACGGGCCGGGCCTCACGCTCGACGACATCGTCGGAATCCTGGAGCGGGCTGGCCGCGTCCGCATGCGGGTGTCGCGCTACGGCGACTGGTTTGCAGCATTCCGCGCGCGCTTGTCCGCGCTCGATAGCGACCGGCAACGGATGTCGGCGCTGCCGATCATCGAGCGGTGGCGCCACCCGCTGGGCGCAGAGATCGAGCTGGACGCCCGCCGGCTCGATTCCGAGCTGCAGCGGCTGACCGGCGCCGCGGTCTTCCCGTCGCTCACCGAAGCCGACGTGCTGGCCTGGCTCCGCGACCTCGATGCCGTCGCCGCGAGCTAGTGTGCTGTCCGGTTAATTCTGCGGGCTGTCGTCGGACAGCGCGCCTTGCGCCCGAGCCGATCCGGCAGCCGCAAGATCCACACAATTAACTGGACAGCACACTAGCCGGCGCGCAAAACGCCGATGCCAAACGCCATCGGTCGGCGTGTGCCGGCCGCAGCGTGCGCGAGCAGGCCGGGCACCGCGTCGGGCGCGATGATCGTGTGTGCATCGCGCGTCGCGGCGAGCTCGGCCCAGTAGATGCCGACGTCGAATCCACGCCCGCTGTTCTCGGGCGTCACGCAAATATCGTGCAGCGCGATCAGCCCATCCGCCGCGCACAGGGGTGCGTACATTTCGAAATCGGCGCGGACCCCCCCGTACGAATGGTCGCCGTCGATGAACAGCAGATCGATGGGCTTGCCGTCGAGCATGCGCATAAGATCGCGCCGCGTACTGTAGTGGAACGAGCGATCGCGAATGAGCTCGACCCGCTGCTCGGGACCGGCGAACGAACGCAGCACAGGATCGATCACCTGCGAATGGCCGCCGCCGTATCCGCCGCCGGGCAGGTCGATGCTCACCAGCGTCGCCTGTGGGTCGGCGAGCTGCGCCATGGCGTAGAACATCCCGCCAGCGCCGCTGCCGATCTCGACAACCGTCCGCGGCGGCCGCGCCGCGTGCACCAGGGTGAGCCACTGCCGCAGTTCGAAGGGATTTTGGATGGCCGGAAAGTCGGCCATCGCGCGCAGCGTGATGGCGTCGAGATCCGGGGGCTCGTCCTCGGGCCACGTCGCCGGCTCGGTGGCAAATCCCGGCCGCCATGAGTGGTAGAAGATCTCCTGCCCGGCTACGCGCGGCCATTCTGCGACGCGAAGCGGATCCCGCTCAAGATAAGTATGAAAGAGCGGCGCGGTGAAGCGCAGCACTGCTCGGCGAACGGCGCGATACGCGTCGAGCGCATCGCCGGCAACGTGTCGTGCGGCGCTCGCGGTCACTAAGGGCCCGCGTATGAATAAATCGATCGAAGCTCGGTCCCGAGGCGCCCGGATGGCAAGGCGCGAAGAGGGAGCTGGCCCGTCGGCCAGTAACCGACGAGCAACGCAGCTCGCCGGGATGCATCGGGAGCGAGAACGAGCGAGTTATTCATACGCGGGCGCTAAGGAGCGGGCGGTCCGTCCATCGGCTGCATCGAACCGATGATGTGCTGAATGTTGGGGAGCGCCGCGACCCACGACGCCTGCGCCGCGAAGCCGCATGCGATCATGCCATGGCCACGACGATCGCCGACCGCTTGCAGCAGCCACAAGATGGCTCCGCCGTCGCGCTGGCCCGTGCCCCCCGCGCCGAATCCGGCCAAGCCGTGCCGACTGAACTTGCTCGGACCGTTGGTAATCTTGATGTCCTTGGCCATGCCCTCGAGCTCTTTGGTGAGGAGCTTCTCGTCGTGCAGCGCCTCGACCGCGCCGAGACTAAAATAGCGGAACTCGATGGTCACTCCATCGGGCGACGTGACTGTCTTGGACTTCTCACCCTCCTGCGTCGCCCAATCGTTCGGCACTTCGAACTTGACGCGCGCCTCGGCGTGCGACTCCCAGCGATAGGTCTGAGCCGGTTCAGTCATGGTTGTCCTTTCTGTCGGCGAACTATCGCACGGCGGTTGGTTGCGTTCCAG
>JBBQIO010000162.1:0-7367 GCA_038325015.1 Polyangia bacterium | reverse complement strand
GGGATCTTCGGGCGAGACCGCGCCCAGATAGAGACCGAATGCGCGCACCGCCGGCAGCGTGTTGCGCGCCGCGCCCTGCCCCAAGAGTCGCGCCAGATCGACCGCCGTGCGAGGTGCCACCCCGGCCGCCGGGTCGCGCTTGAGATCAACCACCTCGGACGACAAACGCACGCCGCCGAGCGGTCCGCCATCGAGCGCCGCCAGCCGCACCGTCAGCTCCGGCGTACCGTCGGTGACCGACAGCTTGACCAGCGCGCGATGCCAGCCGGCATTGGCGTGCAGTCCGAATGCATCTTGATCGAAGTGCGCGGCGCGCCGCACCGAATGGTTGCCCAGCGCAACCCCGTCGACCCACACCTTGACCGCGCCCGATGATCCGAGCCGAAGCGACAGGTCGCCCGTCTTCGCCAGCTGAAACGCGAAGGTCACGTAGATCGACGCCGGTCCCGACGGGCGCACACAGCAGCCCAGCTCCCATGAGCCGGCATGGGCCAAGCCGGTCAGCCGACGCCAAGCGACGGCGCGGGCCCGCCCGGGCCATTTTTGCAGCCCGTCGAACGACGGCCACGGCAGATGTTCCGGACCGAACACGCTGTCGTGGCCGGTGCCGCTGTCGTTGTCGAACGGGCCGACCACCCATAGATCGTCGACCAACCCGAGCGCCTGTCGGGCACTCTTGGCAGCGGCGTGCTCGCCCAGATGATCCGAGAGCTGCGCGCCGAGATAGCGCGCGCGCGCGCGAATGATCGGCAGCACGCGCCGATCGTCAGCGACTCGCCGAACGAAATCGACCAGCGCCTTGCGATCGACCAGCCGCTCCCACAGCTCGAGCACCCCTAAAAGCGGCACCACGGCTTGCGGGCTCGCCGGGGCGGCCTCGAGCTCACGCGCCCGCTCGGCCAGCTCCTCGACGTAAAAGTCGTAGGCTCGCGGCGTACGCATCGTTGCCGCTTCTGGATGTGGAGCGGCTACGGACGCTGCATCGGCCGGCAGACTGCGCGTCATTGCCAGAGCGCCCCAGACCATCGACAGCGACCAGACCACGCGGCGGATCAGACGGACGGAGGGCATGGCGGCTCAGCATAGCACCGTGGTCGACGGTCGTTGTCTTGACCCGTGTGGACGAAGCCGATAGCGTCTCCGGTCATGCTCCGTAACCCTACCCGTGTCGTTTCGTCGATCTTGCGCAGCGGCTTGTGCGCGGTCACCGCCCTAGCCTCGCTGTCGGGATGCAATCTCAACGAGTTTTCCGTCAACCTGACAGCGCCCGTCTTGAAGGAGGCGAGCAAGTCTTTGGCCGAAGAGAGCGACGTGCAGCTGGCGCGCGACTCGGCGCCCGGGTCGATCGAGACCGTGCTCGGCTTTCTGTGGTCTTCGCCGCACAACCGCGATCTGCTGGAGGTCTGCTCGCAGGGGCTGATCGAGTACGCCTTCGGCTTCATCGAGGACGACTACGAGAGCATGGCCGACGGCCCCGCCAAAGATGCCGTGGCCGCACGCGCCACCGGTCTTTATGATCGCGCGCTCGGGCTGGCGCTGCGCCTGATTGCGACGCGCGACTCGTCCTTCGGCGGCGAGTTCAAGAAGAACGCCTCGGCCACTGAGGCCGCTGCCGCCAAGCTCGACAAAAAGAGCGTCGCCGGCCTGATGTATGCGGGCCTCGCCTTGGCCTCCTCCATCAACCTCAACCGAAACGACGTGAGCCGCGTCGTCGACCTGCCCAAAGCGACGGCGCTCATCAAGCGCGCCTACGAACTCGACCCGGGCTTTCACAACGCCAGCGCAGCGATGAGTCTGGGTCTCATCTACTCGTCGCAGGGTAAAGCGATGGGCGGCAATCCCGACCTGGCCAAAAAATATTTCGACGAAGCCGCGCAGCGCACCGGTGGCAAGTTTCTGTTCGTGCCGGTCTTCATGGCGCGCTTCTACGCGGTCATCACGCAGGATCGCCCGCTGTTCGAATCCACCCTCAAGAGGGTGCTCGAGACGCCGGCCGACATCGATCCTTCACAGCGGCTGGCCAATGAGCTGGCCAAGCGCCGGGCCAAGCGCTTTCTCGATCACGTTGAAGATTACTTTTAGTCGTTTTTTTCGCTAGTCGCGAAAAATACTTTTACCACGCTTTCATTGCCAACGAGGCGAGCCCATGTCCAGACGCATAACATTGCTAGCTCTAGCCTTCTTACTGCTCGGCGCCGCGCCGCTCCACGCCCAGGAGCACGTGATCAAGATCGCCTCGCTGGCGCCCGAGGGCTCGTCGTGGATGATCCTGTTTCACGGCTGGGGCAAGGCGGTCGAAGAAAAATCGGGCGGCAAGATCAAGGTCAAGTTCTACGCCGGCGGCGTGGCCGGCGATGAGCGCGATGCCGTGCGTAAGATGCGCCTGGGCCAAATCAACGGCGCCGCGGTCACCGCCATCGGGCTCGGTCTCATCCAGAGCGAGGTGCGTGTCCTCGAGCTGCCGATGATGATCAAGACCTACGATGAGCTCGACTACATCCGCAGCAAGCTCGACGCCGACTTCCGCAAGAAGTTCGACGACAAGGGCTACGTGCTCTTGTCGTGGGGCGACGTCGGGCCGATCCACATTTTTTCGAATATCCCGATCAAGGACAAGTCGGACTTAAAGCAGACCAAGCTGTGGGCTTGGGTCGACGACCCGCTGGTGCGCGCGCTCTTCAATGAGCTGGGCGCCAATGGCGTTCCGCTCGGCGTGCCCGACGTCTTACCGTCCCTCCAGACCGGGCTCATCAACACCTGCTACGGCTCGCCGCTGTCGACGCTGGCGCTGCAGTGGTACACCAAGGTCAAGTACATGACGAGCCTGCAGATCTCGCAGTCGGTCGGCGCGCTGGTCATGACCAAGCGCGACTTCGACAAGCTGGAGGAGCCGCTCCGGCAGGTGCTGGTCGACGAGTCCAAAGCGCTGCAGGCACGCCTGCTCAAGTCGATCCGCGCCGAGAACGAAAAGGCGCTGACCTCGCTCAAGCAGGCCGGCATCGAGATCGTTCCGTCGCCGCCGCAGATGGTTTCGGACTTCGAGCAAAAGGCGATCGCGCTCCGGCCCAAGTTGGAGCCGTCGGTCTACACGCACGATTTCCGCATGACGGTGGAAAAGTACCTGGCCGATTTCCGCGCCGGCAAGCGCTAGTGCGGCGCTAGCAATGGCCGACGCTGGCACCACTGCCAAGCCGCATCATCACGTTCCCCACTCCTGGCCGGCGCCGGTGCGCGCCCTGGCTGCGCTGTCGCGCCTGTTGGCGTTCATCGAGGGCATCGGCATCGGCGCGTGCCTGTTGGCCGTAGTGCTGCTCGCCACCTGGCAGTTTGTCGAGCGCAACCTGGTGCAGCACCACCTCTGGTTCTTTCGCGTGCCGCCGTGGACCGATGGCGTGATTCGCCATTCGGTCTTCATGCTCGGCTTTTTGGGCGGGGCCTACGCGACCTACACCGGCCGGCACATCCGCATCGACGCGGTCACGCGCTCGTTGGCACCGCGCAAGCGCATGGCGCTACGTATGGTGACCACGATGGCGGCGATCTTCATCGTGACCATCTTCACCATTGCGGCGTGGGGCTTTTACAAGGTCACGCTCGAAGAGGCCGGCGAGGCCTCGCAGGCCGACCAGCTGTTCACCGCGTCGCGCGGCGCTCTCATCATCGTCATCGGCTACGCGACAGTGGCCTTCCACTTCGTGGTCCAGGTCGTGCTCGACATCGGCTGGCTCCTGTCCAAGACGCCGCCGCCGTCCGAGTGGGTGGCCGAAGCCGCGCATGTCGACCTGACGCCGGTCGAAAATGCCAGCGCCGAGCCCGGCCACTCGGTGATTCCGCCGCTGACCGATGGGCCGGGTGAAGAAGCGGCCGGAGGCGCCCGATGAGCCTACAGCTGATCGGAATCATCGCGCTCGCGTTATTAGGGATTCCACTTTTCTGCGTTTTGGGTGGCATTGGCCTCATCGGGCTGCATGGCTCGGGTACGCCGCTTTCCGGCGGCGTCGCCGACGTCTACCGTCTGGCCGGCGCCGAGGCCGTATCGCTGTCGACGATTCCGCTCTTCACCTTCGCCGGCTACATGATGGCCCGCGCCGGCACCGCCAAGCGCCTCGTGCAGATGGCCGAGGCGCTGCTCGGCTGGATCCCCGGCGGGCTGGCGCTGATGACGCTGTGGACCTGCGCCTTTTTCACCGTCTTTACCGGCGCCTCGGGCGTGACCATCGTCGCGCTCGGCGGGCTGCTCCTGCCCGAGCTGGAGAAGGCGAACTATTCGCCGCGCTTTTCGCTGGAGGTGGTGACCGGCTCGGGCGCCGTCGGCCTCCTGTTTCCGCCGGCGCTGCCGCTGATCGTCTACGGCATTATCTTTGCGCTCACGTCGGGCCACGCCAGCGACGGCTCGGCGCCGATCGATTTTTCGATCGAGCGTTTTTTGTTCGCCGGCATCGTGCCCGGCCTGGTGCTCTTGGCCATCCTGTCGACCTACTGCATCTTCGAAGGTTGGCGCTCCAAAGTGCCGCGCATGCGGCTGGACTTCGGTAAGTTCTTCACCGCGCTGTGGGCTGCCAAGTGGGAGCTGCCGATTCCGTTTTTCATCATCGGGCTGATGGCGCTCGGCTTGGCGACCATCCCCGAGACCGCGGCGCTGACCGCGCTCTACGTGTTCGTCATCGAGGTGTTCGTCTATAAAGACATCAATCTTCGGCGCGACCTCTTCGGCATCGCCCGCGAGTCGATGACCCTGGTCGGCGCCATCTTCATGAAGATCGCCGCGGCCACCATCTTGACCGCCTACTTCGTCGACGCCGGCATTCCCGACCGGCTGTTCGCGTGGCTGTCGCAGTTCGTCCATTCGCAGGCCGCGTTCCTGTTGGTGTTGAACGTGCTGCTCCTGTTGGTCGGCTGCCTGATGGATATTTTTTCGGCCATCGTCGTGGTCGTGCCGCTGATCGTTCCGGCGGCGGCGCAGTTCCACATCAACCCCTATCATCTCGGCGTGATCTTCCTCCTCAACCTGGAGATCGGCTACCTCTTGCCGCCGGCGGGGCTGAACCTGTTCATCGCGGCCTTCCGCTTCAACCGGCCGATCACCGAGATCTACCGCGCGGTCATTCCGTTCATCCTGCTGATGATCGTCGCCCTCGCCATGGTCACCTACATTCCGCAGCTGACCTGGGTCCCGAAGGCGACGCGCCCCGTCATCACAGCGCCCGCCCTGGGCGCTGTGCCCGCGCCCGCGCCCCCGTAGATCATGCTTCGCGCGCTCATCGAGACCGCTCGCCCGCGGCAGTGGATCAAGAACATGTTCGTCGCGGTGCCGCTGGTGTTCGCCAAGCGGCTCAACGACCCGGCCTTGGTGCTGCGCACGGTGTGCGCGGTAGCGCTGTTCTGCGCGCTGTCGAGCGCGGTCTATTTTTGGAACGACGTCATCGATGTCGAAAAAGATCGCGCCCATCCGCGCAAACGCATGCGACCGATCCCGTCGGGGCGGCTGCCCTTGTCGACGGCGCGACTGGTGGCCGCGCTGTTGGGTGCGGGCGGCCTTTTATCCGCCTGGCTGCTCGAGCCGCGCTACGGCTACACGGCCGCGGCCTATCTGGCGATCAATGTTGCCTACTCGCTGTGGCTCAAGCGCGTCGTGTACGTCGACGTGCTGTGCATCGCCGCCGGATTTCTCCTGCGCGTCATGGGCGGCGGCTTTGCGACCCACGTCTGGGTCACCCATTACCTGCTCATTTGCACGTGCCTTTTGGCCTGCTTCTTGGGCTTCGGCAAGCGCGCGCACGAGCTGGCGGCCGCCGGGGCCGGGGCGCAGGCCGCGGCGCAACGCCCGGCGCTGCAGGCCTATCGCGCCGACGTTCTGCGCGTCCTTCTGGCAGTCACCGGCCTGGCCAGCCTAGCGGCATATGCGCTGTACACGCGCGCGCCGCACACCATCGATTTTTTCGGCACCAGCCGCCTCATCTGGACGGCGCCGTTCGCCGGCTACGGCCTGTTCCGCTTCGCGCAATTGGTGTGGCGCGACCCGACCTCGGAGTCGCCCACCGAGGAGATGCTGCGCGACGTCCCCTTCATGCTCAACTTCATCGCCTGCGGCATCGTCGTCGTGGTGCTCATTTACGCACGCCACTGAGCGTCGTGCCGGCGGCGTTGGCCGCGGCGCGCCACTTGCGCTCGGTCAGCCACTGCGCCACCCGCCCGACATCGGCAAAGCGCGTCATCTTGCCGACCGCCCCCAGGAACACCATGGCCACCGGCCGCTGCCCGTCGCAGTTGACGGCGCCTTCGGCACACACTTTGGCCATGCGCACGGCCACGGCAAAGCAGTACAGCGCCAGGTCGGTGTAGCCGGTCTTGCCGGTGATCACCTGCATCCGGCCGGTGCGCGCCAGGACATCGGTGTTGTTGTATTCGATGGCCCAGTTGGGCTTGCCCACCGGATGGGCCACGTAGCGCGCCTTTTCGGTGACCGCGGTGATGAGCGGCACCTTCATCGCCGCCCGCAACAGGCCGACCAAGTCGCGCGCGGTCGAGCGGTTGTTCGAGTTGAGCCCAACCGGGTCTTCGAACGATGTGTGCGTAAGCTTGAGCTCCTTGGCCTTGGCGTTCATCGCCGCCACCATCTGCGCGGGATTGAGGCCGACGGCGCGCCCGAGCGCCGGCACCGCGCGATTGTCCGAGGCCATCAGCGCGGCATGCAAAAGGTCGCGATTCGTGAAGGATTGCCCGACGTTGAGACGCGACCGCGCGCCCCCGGTGGCGATCTTACGATCGCTCTCGGTGATGGTCGTGACGCCGTCCAAGTTGAGGTTGCGCTCGCTGATCACCAGGAGCGCCATCAGCTTGGAAATCGAGGCGATCGGCCGCACCGCGTCGGCGTTTTTGGCGAACAGCTCCTCGTTTCCGTCGAGGTCGACGACCGCGGCCGATTGCGCCTGCACGTTGGGCAGCCCACCATGGGTGTAGGTGGAGACCGGGGGATCGCTGTGAGACGGGCGAGCGCGCTTGTGCGCGGCGCCGGCCGCACCAGGCACGAGCAGCAGGGCCAAACCGAACAGCGCGGCGCGAATCATGATCTTGGGAGAATGGCGCGAGGCGACCGGCCTAGCAACTTACCGGGCACCCGCTCCGATAACCTATGGGTATACTGGCGAGTCAAGAGTCAAGGGAGAGCCGATGGCACAGCAGGAGAAGGAACGACCGTACTCGGGCGGTGTCTTCGCGCTTGAGCTCGAAGAGGGTGGGAAGAACTATCCCATCGGCTTCATTGGCTCGATCGACGGCGGCAGCTTCAAGGCCACCGCGGTCAAGCAGCACATCGGCAACGACGCGCTGGTCTATCAGTATCCCGGCGCGCCGATGTACGACGACAT
>JBBQIO010000161.1:0-7377 GCA_038325015.1 Polyangia bacterium | reverse complement strand
CGCTCCACCCGGCAGGACGATCGATCGCGCCTCGGCCAGAGCGGCGTGCGGGTCGGCAACCACTCGCACCTCGGAAAAGATCGCGCGGGCCAGCTCCGCCAAACGTGACGCGGGCAGGGCACGCGGCGAGGTCGGCGAGGTCACCCACACCCGATCTGAGATCGGCCGCAGCGCGCGCAACAGCGCGGCGGCGTCCTTTTCCTCGACGATACCCACGATCAGCCCAACCTCCGAGTGGCTAGCGGCCAGCGACGACCATGCCGCGGCCAGCGCGTGGCACCCCTCTTCGTTGTGGGCGGCATCGATCAGCACATCGGGCGCGATCCATTCGAGCCGAGCCGGCCAGCGGGTCTCGGCCAGCCCTGGCGCGCGCGAGCGGTCGTGCCCCGTCGGCCAGCCGAGCTCGACGGCGCACAGCGCGGTCGCCGCGTTGACCGCCTGATGTGCTCCTGTCAGCGGCAGTGCATCCACAGTCAACGGCCCGCCCGGCCCCTGGTACGAAAAACGGCGACCCTCCAGGGTCGCATGGAAGTCGCGGCCCCAGGCGTGGAGTGGCGCGTCGAGCTCGTCCGCCGCATCAAGCAGAGCCTGGCGCGCCTCGCCGTCGTCGACGCGCCCGATCACGACGGGTCGGCCGCGGCGAAAGATCCCGGCCTTTTGTCGGGCGATTTCGGCCCGCGTTTGGCCCAGGATCTCGGTGTGGTCGAGCGCGACGCTGGTCACGACCGTCGCGCCGGGCTCGGCAAAAACATTGGTCGAGTCGTAGCGCCCGCCCAGGCCGCACTCGATCACCGCGACGTCGACGCCGGCCGCGGCAAAATGGGCGAAGCCGATGGCGCACAGCGCCTCGAAAAAGGTGATCTCGGGGAGCAGCGCCAAAAGCTCCCCAGCCGAACGCGCCAGATCCGCCTGGGGGATCTCCTCGCCATCGACACGGATGCGCTCGGTCAGCCGGTGCAGATGCGGCGACGTGAAGAGCCCGGTGCGCCGGCCGGTCGCGCGCAGGAGCCTCTCGGCGAACGCCGAGGTCGAGCCTTTTCCGTTGGTGCCGGCGATGTGCAGCACGTCGAAGCGCCGTTCGGGATGACCGAGCGCCGCGAGCGCCGCCTCAATCCGCTCCAGCCCGGGTCGCACGCCGAACCGCCGAAGCGCAGACAGCCGCTCGAGCGCCTCGCCGTACGCGCCCATGGTCACGGGCGCGGTGCGTGGAGCGGCGGCACCGGGTGCTCGATCCCCCGCTCGCTCGGCGTCAGCATCCCGCACAGATGGCCGAGCCTGCTCTTTAGATGGCGCCGCTCGACGATCATGTCGACCATGCCGTGCGTCAGCAAAAACTCCGAGCGCTGAAATCCCTCCGGAAGCTTCTGGCGAATGGTCTGTTCGATGACCCGCGGCCCGGCAAAGCCGATCAGCGCCTTGGGCTCCGCGACGATGACGTCGCCGAGCATGGCGAACGACGCTGCCACGCCGCCGGTCGTCGGATGGAGCAGCACGGAAAGATAGGGCAACCCGGCCGCCTTGAGCCGCGCCAGCGCCGCCGTCGTCTTGGCCATCTGCATGAGCGACAGCACGCCCTCTTGCATGCGCGCGCCGCCCGACGCAATGAACAGCACCGCCGCCGTTCCAAGCTCGCGCGCGCGCTCGAAGAGCCGCGTGATCTTTTCGCCCACGACCGAGCCCATCGATCCGCCCATGAACTCGTAGACGAAGAAGCCGACCACCACCTTGCGCCCCTCGATGAGCGCGACGCCGCCGCGAAACGCGTCTGGCTGCCCGACCAGCTTCTGCGCGCTGCGCAGCCGGTCGGTGTAGCTCTTGGAGTCGAAAAAATGCAGTGGATCCGTCGGCTGCACCAACATGTTCTCTTCAACGAAGCTGCCGTCGTCGAGCATGGTGCGCATGCGCTCTTCGGTGGGCATCAAGAAGTGGTGGCCGCACAGCGGGCAGCACCACAGCGCTTTTCTTATTTTATCCGTTTCAACGGCTTCGCCGCATTCGTCGCATTTCTTGAAAAGCCCCGTGGGCACGCTGCGTTTGGTCTCGACGCCGCGTGTCGGCCGGGCCCGCGACCACCAGGCCATCAGAGCACTCCGCCCGGAGGCGAGGGCGGATGGCGTTCGCTCTCGAGCAGACGGTCGAGCTCGCTCAACTGGGCAATGCGCAGGGCGTGCGGCTCGATCACCAGGAGCTTGGCCTCGGCCATGCGTTTGAGGCACGCAGCGACTTCGTCGGCCGGTGCACCGAGCGCCTCGGCCAAGTCGTGCGCGCTGCCGGCGATGCGCGTCGGCGCTCCGCCGAGCGTGGTGTCCTGATCGGCGAGCCGGCGAATGTGGTGCACCAGGCGATGGCCGAGCTCCATGCGCATCAAGCTCTCGACCTGGCTGTTGGCCTGCTCCAGGCGCCCGGCCAGCTTCTTGATCAACCGAATCGCGATCTCGGCGTTGCCCCGCACCATGGCCTCGAACGTCTTGGCGTCTATGCACAGGAGCCGACTCTCGTCGAGGGCGACGGCAGTGGCGGAGCGCGGCTTGTTGTTGACGATGGCCATTTCGCCGAAGAAGTCGCCGGGGTCCAGCGTGTCGACTAAAGCGTGCTGCCCTTGCAGCCTGCGCGTCAGCTGCACCTGGCCTGACTGGAGGACGAACATCTGGGCGCCCGGCTCGCCCTCCTCGAAGATGACCTGTCCGGCGGCATAGACCCGCCCGAATCGTTCGAACAGCGCCCCGTCGCTCCCCCCTGAATGACTCACGCGCGCACATTAACGCGACTGCCACGGTTTGGAAAATCGTCAGTGATGCATGCCCATGACCTGCCAGACCGTGACCACAATCTCGAGCAGGATGAGGAGCGCGACGGTCACTTCGAGCGCCATCATATTGCGCTGCCGCGCCAGGTCCACGAGCACCACCAGGTTGTCCTGAAACAGGGCCAGCTTGGCCTCGAGCGCGCGATAGCGATCGTCGACTTCGAGCACCCGACGAACGCCAGTCCACAGGCGGTCCAGCTGCTCGTTGTCCCAGGTGGCGTCAGGCTTGTCGAACAGCGCCAGCGTCGAGATGATGTCGTTGCGCGTCGCGATGCACAGGCCGACGAAGCGGGTCATCGAGCGCACACTGCCGAGCCGGCCAGAGCTGCGCAGCGCGCCAGCAATGCGGTCGGTCGCGTTCTCGATCTCGGCGACGTCCTTGGCGTAGTAATCGATGGCCACGGACTGCGCTAGCACCTCGGCGATGATCTCTTCGACTTCGAGCGTGCGGACGGGGACGACGATGCGATCGAATTGCACCGATTGTGCAGCTCCAATCTCCAGCAAAAATTCCTCGGTCAGGGGCGCGTGCGGCTCATTGGTCAGCGTGGCGGCCAACCTCTGGCGCACCTGATCCTGCGTGGCACTGGGGACGCCGATGAACACCACGGATCCGAAGTCGTAGGCCAGCGCATGTGCACCCCCGGCATAGCTGGCCAGTAGGCGATCTTTTTCGACCCGAACCTCGGCGTCCTCGAAGCACGAGGCCAGCTCGCGCAGGCGAAAGGTGCCAGCGTAACCATACGCCTGCACCAACGTGGTGGCGCCCGACGGTTCGGCGGGCACGAGCTCGCTCAGCTCACGCGGGGAACGACGACCGACAATCGACCGATAGCGGTCCATTCGCCGCCCGCGACATAGGCCGGTTGCCACGGCTGCAGGCCGGCGTAGGTCGGCGGCGTCAAGCGACGCAGCGCCATCACTTTGGAGCGGCGATGGCGCAGGATCACGACGTCGCCCGGCTGCGGCACTTCGGAGACGAACGCCAAGAGCGAGCCTTTGGGCCACGCCTCGCCCAGCGAATGATCGAGAATCTGCAGCGCGAAGGCCGGCATCGTGGTCAGGCGATCGACGTCGCCGCCGAAGTGCTCACCGGCGCGCCCGTCGAAGGTCACGGTCGGCCCGGCCATGATCAGCTGCGTCAACTCGGCCAGCTTGCTCGGGACATCATCGCGCTCTTCACGCGGCCTGAGCCCGGGCATGTCCTGCGAGCGAATCCCGAGCACGCGGCTGACGACGATGGCGTGCTCGTAGGGCAAGCGCGTGACGGCACCGGTCTCGTATTGGGCCAGCTCGGGCTCGCCGATGCCGGTCAGCTTGGCGACCTGCGCGAGCGACAGGCCGATCTCCTTACGGCGGCGGCCGAACATTTTGCCGAGCGTCGACGAGAGGCGCCGGATGCCACCCTCTTTTGCGACGGGGGCCGCAGCCACGGCGGGAGCGACCGGCGTAGGAGCGTGACGAGCGCGCGCGTGACCCGGCTCGCGAATCGGAGTCATCTCGTCGGGACGAACCCGCCCGCGCGGATGGCTGCCGCTGTCCGGCACTTCGAAAAAATCGTCGGAGTGCAGATCGATCTCGGCGTCCGAGCGCAGGCTCGGCCCTTCGATAACGGTCTCGTTGTCCTCGACGCCGTCGCCCGAAGAGGGAGGCGGCGCCGGCCGCTTGGCCAGTCGACTCGGCGCGCGACCTCCGCCCGTGCCGCCGCCGTGGGAAAAGGAGCCGCCAGACGAGCCCGAGCTATTTCTTCGCACACGGCCAGCGTACGCAAACACGCCCGTCAGCGTCAAGCAGCGACGGATGCGGTGGCGCCGTTTTTCTCAGTCGGCGTCAATTGACTCTCACAGAAGCGGTCTTTATAGTCGCCGCCAATGTCGGTCTCGTACAGCCCCGTCCTGGTCGCCATCCTGTTCGCCATCGTCTTCGGCCTGTTCTTCTTGGCGCTCGCGATGTTTATGGGGCCGTCGCATTTGACGGCCGAAAAGCTCGAGCCGTTCGAGTGCGGCTCCGAGCCGATTGGCTCGCCGCGGGTGCGCTTTTCGGTCAAGTTCTACCAGGTGGCGATCCTCTTCTTGGTCTTCGACATCGAGTCGGCGTTTCTCTATCCGTGGGCCATTCTCTATCGCAAACTGTCGTGCGCCGGCTCGTACGTCGGCGGCGTATGCAGCGGCGGGATCACCTTTTTCGGCTTCACGGAGATGCTGGTGTTCCTCGCCGTTCTCGTCGTGGCGCTGGCCTACACCTGGAAAAAGAAGGCAATCGGATGGGGCTAGAGTTCTACACCTCCAAGCTGGCTGACGCGGCCAACTGGGCGCGCAAATATTCGCTGTTTCAATACCCGTTCGTCACCGCCTGCTGCGGCATGGAATTCATGTCGCTGTGGGCGCCCAAGTACGACATCGCGCGCTTCGGCGCCGAGTTCCCGCGCTTCTCGCCGCGCCAAGCCGATCTGTTGATGATCGTGGGCACCATCACCGAGCGGCAGGGGCCGATCCTGCGGCGGATCTATGAACAGATGTGCGAGCCCAAGTGGACGGTCGCCTTCGGCGTATGCGCATCGACGGGTGGCTTTTATCAGAACTACTCGACCATGCCGGGCGCCGATCAGTGCATCCCGATCGACGTCTACATTCCGGGCTGCCCGCCGCGACCCGAGCAGGTGCTCGACGGTCTGATGCTGCTGCAGGACAAGATCCAGCGCGGCGACGGCATCGTGCAGCGCCGCTCCAAGCGCGAGCACGATCAGGTCGCGTTCAATAAGCGCGCCGGCACGCCGGGGCTGGTCACCGATCCGAATGACCCCTACGGGCCGAAGAAATTGCCGGTGGTGCGATGAGCCAGGCGCTGCTCGACGCGGCGAAGCAACTCTTGGGCGACGCGATCACGACGGCGTTTTCCTATCGCGGCGACGAGACCATTGTGGTCCCGGCAGCGCGAATCGCCGAGGTCATGCAGAAGCTGCGCAACGACGACTCGACACGGCTCGATTTCCTCGTCGATCTGACAGCCGTCGATCGGCTCGGTTTGGCGCAGCCTGACGACGCGCCGCGGTTCGAGGTCGTCTACCACCTGCGCTCGATGACCACGGGTCAGCGCTTGCGGGTCAAAGCGCCCGTCGCTGAGCCCGAAGACGGTACGGAGCCGATCATCGATTCAGTCGTCGCCTTGTGGGCCGGCGCCAACTGGTACGAGCGCGAAGTCTGGGATCTGTATGGCATCAAATTTCGCGGCCATCCCGACCTGCGCCGCATCCTCATGTATGAAGAGTTCGTCGGTCATCCGCTGCGCAAAGACTACCCCAAGGAAAAGCGCCAGCCCTTGGTCCGCCGCGCCATGTTCGACATGAACGAATAGCTCCGGCCACTCGCGCTTTTCACGACCATCGACCCGACATTACCGAGAACCCGAAAGATGGCTCCTATGGCTCCTGTCCGGCACAAAATGGTTCTCGGCGTCAAAGACGTAGAGGACTACGTGGACCGTGACGACGACGACGACAGCGAGCTGCCGTCCGAGCCCATGACGTTGAACATGGGCCCGTCGCACCCCGCGACCCACGGCACCGTGCGCATCGTTCTGACCGTCGAGGGCGAGACCGTCAAGCACGCCGACGTTCAGGTCGGGTACCTGCACCGCTGCTTCGAAAAAGAGTCCGAGCACGCGACCTACACGCAGGTATTTCCGTACACCGACCGGCTCAACTACATCTCGCCGATGCTCAACAACGTCGGTTACGCGCTGGCCGTCGAAAAGCTATTGGGCATCGTCGACCGCATTCCCGAGCGCGCGCAGTACATCCGTGTACTCGTCGGTGAGATGTCGCGCATCTGCGACCACCTGACGTGCACCGCGGCGACCTGCATGGAGCTCGGCGCGATGACCATCTACTTTTGGGCGATCAAGGCCCGCGAGTGGCTGTTCGAGCTCCTCGAGGAGCTCTCCGGCGCGCGTCTGACCCACAGTTACGTCCGCATCGGCGGCGTGTCGTACGACCTCAGCCCCAACTTCGACGAGAAGCTGCGCGCGCTGTTCCCCAAGATCGACGTGGTGCTCAGCGACATTGCCAAGTCGACGATGGAGAACAAGATCTTCCGCGACCGCATGGACGGCACCGGGATGATCTCGCAGGAGATGGCCATCCAGTACGGCTGGACCGGCCCGACCCTGCGCTCGACCGGCGTGCCTTATGACGTGCGCGTGGCGCACCCGTATCTGGTGTACGACCGCTTCGACTTCGAGGTCCCGGTGGGATCGGTGGGCGACAATTACGACCGCTTCATCGTGCGCATGGAGGAGATCCGGCAATCGATGCGCATCTTGACCCAGGCGCTCGACCAGATCGCGCCCGGGCCCGTGGTGATCAACGACCCGCGGATTATTTTGCCGCCCAAGCAAGAGGTCTACAACACGATCGAAGGCATGATCGGCCACTTCAAGCTGATCGTCGACGGCATCAAGGTTCCGCCGGGCGAGGTCTATTCCTACACCGAGGGCGGCAACGGCGAGCTCGGCTTTTACATCGTGTCCGACGGCACCGGCCGACCCTATCGCTGCCGCGTGCGTCCGCCCTG
>JBBQIO010000160.1:0-7385 GCA_038325015.1 Polyangia bacterium | reverse complement strand
GCCGACGCTCAATATCTTTTTCAGCGGGCGGCCGCCGCGCCCGACATTCACTTCGTCGGTATCGAGATCCGGCAGCCGCTCGTCGACGAGGTCAACGAGCGCGCGCAGCTGCTCGGCCTGTCCAATCTGCGCGCTTACTTTGCCAACATGAACGTCGATCTGCCGGCGCTCTTCGACGACGGCCGGCTGACGCGCATCTACCTCAATTTTCCCGACCCGTGGTTCAAGCGCCGCCATCACAAGCGACGCGTGGTCAATTCCGAGCTGGTCGCCGCCATCATCGACAAGCTGGCGCCGGGCGGCGAGCTGCTGTTTCAGAGCGACATCTACGAGCTGGCGCTCGACGCGATGGAAGCGTTTGAAGCTTCGACACTGCGCAATCAGGTCGGACCGTGGAGCTTTCTGCGGCCGCAGCCGTTCGGCGCACGCTCGCTGCGCGAGGAGCGTTGCGAAGAGCGCGGCTTTCGAATCTGGCGGATTCTGTATCGCAAAGGTGGTTAACGAGCGCGAATTTGACTCAGCTTGCTCAGTCCTTCGGTGAGCGGATCCCGAATCGAAAGGCATTCCGCGTCACGCGCACCAAGTCGGCCAGTCGCGGCATGAACCCCGTGCGCTCCGGCGTGGCGGGCGCCGGCGAATCGAGACCGGCACGGAGAAAGGCGAAGAGCCCGTCGAGCTTCGCGCGCGAGACCGTTCGATCGAGCGACCGGAAGCGCACCGTGCGGTCGCCGGCGAGGACGAATGTCGCCGGGTAGGCAATCCCTCCCTTTTCGGCGCGATTGAAGACGCCATAGGCGAGCACGACCTCGCGCGCCGTGTCGGAGAGTAGGGGAAAGGGCAGATGGAGCTGCTCCGCTAGGGCGCGCGACCGCTCACAGGCGTCGACCGAGACGGCCACGAGTCCGAGGCCGAGCGAGTTCAGCTCTTCGAAGCGATCACGGTACTCCGCCAACTGGCGGAGACAGAAGGGTCACCAGTGGCCGCGGTAAAAGACGAGGACCTGCGGCCGCGCGGCGCAGAGGTCCGATAGCTGCCGCGGCGCGCCGTTCGAATCGGGAAGCGTGAAGTCCGGAGCGACCTGTCCGAGCTCTGGCGGCGATGGCTCACTCATGGGTCGAGGATGGCATGAACCGGGCAGCGACGCAGGGGGCTCGAGCGTTTCCTTCGATCTGCTCTACGGAATGTCGATCGGCCTGACGGCGCGGCGACCGAAGGGTGCCAAGCAGCTGAACACGATTCGCTGCACGAGGGGTGACGGTTTTGCCAGCAAGAATTCGGCTTGATGGTCCTTCAAGATGGCCGCCGCATCGACGATGCCGGGGCGAGCACGGCCACGCGCGGCACGATTCATCTTGGCAAAAAACTCCCCCGTTCGCAGAGCCGGCCGGGTCTCCCAAATCACCAGCGCAGAAATATCATTCGGATTGTCGATGCGGTGAAAGCAGCCGGGCCCAATGTCGACGCTGTTCCCGGCGTCAACGACCCGATCCTGGCCGTCGACGAAAAAATGGAGCGCGCCCTCGACGACGATGAAACGTTCCTGTTGAGACGGATGACAATGATAGGGCGGGATCGGCGAGTGGGGCGAGTAGCGCGCCTCTTGGGCGTGGAGGGCACCAGCCGTCTCCGCAGTGGTCTGCGTGAATCGGATTAGCACCCCGCCATAATCGAGCTCAAGTCCCACCAGGCTTTTTGTCATCGCGCGGTTCTCCGTTGCTGACCTGCGCCGCCTCTCGTAGATCGATCTACCGGTTCTGCGGAAAGCCGAGGTCGACGCCGCGGTGGCTCGGGTCCGGCCAGCGTGATGTGATCGCCTTGGCGCGCGTGTAGAAGCGAACACCGTCGCGGCCGTAGATGTGGTGGTCACCGAACAGCGACGCCTTCCAGCCGCCGAACGAGTAGTAGGCCATGGGCACCGGGATCGGCACGTTGATGCCGATCATGCCGACCTCGATCTCGTTCTGGAATTTGCGTGCGGCGCCGCCGTCGTTGGTGAAGATCGCGACGCCATTGGCGTACGGGTTGCTATTCACCAGGGCGATCGCTTCGTCGTAGGTCGCGACGCGCGTCATCGACAAGACCGGTCCGAAGATCTCGTCTTTGTAGATGGTCATCGACGGCTGCACGTGATCGAACAGACACGGCCCCAAGAAAAAGCCCTGCTCGCGGCCGTGGACTGTCAGTGCACGACCGTCCGCAACTAGCGTCGCGCCCTCGGCCACTCCGGCGTCGACATAGCCGCGGACTTTTTCCAGATGCGCCCGGGTGACCAGCGGCCCCATCTCGGATGCCGGGTCGCTGCCGTCGCCGACCTTGAGCTTGGCCATGCGCTCGGCAATGAGTGGCAACAGTTTATCGGCTGCGGCGCCGACGCCGACCAGCATCGAGATCGCCATGCAGCGCTCACCCGCGGAGCCGAATCCGGCCGAGACGGCGGCGTCGGCCGCCAGCTCCATGTCCGCGTCAGGCAGCACGATCATGTGATTCTTGGCGCCGCCCAGCGCCTGCACGCGCTTGGCGTGGCGCGTCCCGGTCTCGTAGATGTAGCGCGCGATAGGCGTCGAGCCGACGAACGAAACCGCCGCGACTTTGGGGTGCTCTAGCAGGCGATCCACGGCCACTTTGTCGCCGTGGATGACGTTGAGAACGCCCGGCGGCAGCCCCGCTTCGCTGAACAGCTGCGCCAAGAAATTCGCCGCCGACGGATCGCGCTCGCTCGGCTTGAGCACGAACGTGTTGCCGCACGCGATGGCGATCGGAAACATCCACAACGGCACCATCGCCGGGAAGTTGAACGGCGTGATGCCGGCCACGACGCCGAGCGGCTGACGAATGGAGTAGGAGTCGACATCGGTCGAGACGTTCTCCGAGTATTCGCCTTTGGTCAGATCCGCGATGCCGCACGCGAATTCGACGACCTCGAGGCCGCGCTGCACCTCGCCCATGGCGTCGGCCGCGACCTTGCCGTGCTCCATGGTCAAGAGCTTGGCGATTTGTATCGTGTTGCGGGCGACCAGCTCGCGGAAGGCGAAAAGAATCTTGGTGCGCTTGGCGATCGACGAGCGGCGCCACGTGAGCGAGGCCTGCCACGCCGATTCGACCGCTTCGTCGACCTGCGCCGGTGAGGCAAAAGCGACCTTGGCCTGCGCGGCGCCGGTGGCCGGGTTGAACACATCGCCCGCGCGCTCCGGAGCGCGCTCGTACGATTTGCCGTCGATCCAGTGGTGGATGGTCTTGGTCGCCATGGCTACGGCCTATCACGAAAGAGAGGAGAAAATCACCGGCCGCGCCGGTTGCGACACGGCCGTTTCCAAAAGTTCATCAGTTATTTTGGCGACCTGCGACCGATCGGGTTGTAAGTTGTCAGCTTCCACAAGAGAACGAGGCTGAGCAAATGCGAGCAATGTTGACGGTTGGAACGGTACTGATGGGTTTGAGCTTCGCCGCATGCGGCGGCTCGGGGACGAAGAAAAGCCATCCGGATATGGCGCAGACCATTGACTTGAGCGTCGTTGATTTTAGCGAGCCGGACGATCTCAGCCAGCCGGGCGGCGATATGTCGATGGTGAGCCCGAGTCCGAGCCCGAGCCCCGGAACGAGCGTGCTGACGATCAATAACTATCTCGCCTGGTGCGACGTCTCGGTCGACGGCGTGGCCAAAACGCCTGCGCAAACCATGCACGTGACGGTTCCGACGGGCGTGAGCATTACCTTGACCGCCGCGCCCACAAGCGTTTTCATCTGGGGCTACTGGTCGGGCGTCAGCAGCGGCGCCGACATGGGGGCCCTCGCTGCAGGGTCGGGCGGAAATCACGCGGTATCGATCACCCTGACTGGCGACCGAACCATCGGCGTCTGCTGTCCTCACTCTGACAAGACTACGTTCGGTACCGGCTGCCCGTAGCACCTCCGTACACCCGCTTTTCCCGCAACAGCGGACAGCCCGGTCGACACCACGCCGGCCGAGCTGTCCGCCTCGATTCCACTCACCGCAGAATGCGACCTACTTGCTCTTGCCCGGGCGCGTGTGCAGCGTGGTTGCACCGCTGATCGCCAGGTAGGGTCGCAGCCGACCGAACGTTTTGCGGCCAAAGCCTTTGACCTTGGTCAGCTCGTCGATCTTGTGAAACGGATGTGTACGGCGATGCTCGACGATCTGCTGCGCGCGTACTTTACCGACGCCCGGCAACCGCTCCAGCTCGACCGCCGACGCGTCATTGAGATTGACCACCTGTCCGCTCACCGCCGGAGCTGGTGCTGCCGTCGCCGCGACGACGGCGTGGGGCGCGGCGTGCGCAAAGGACGGAGCTAGCGTCGCGCTCATGAGGAGCAGCGTTGCACAACGCAATAGCGCCCTCATGACGTGCGCTCCATTGCAAGGTCGCGCTTGCCAGCCGTGGCAGCCGGCGCCTCCGCGTCGCGAATGTGAAGCTGCCCGTTGGTCGGCGACGCGTCGAGCCGCACATTGAGCGACTGGTCGCGATTGACGAACGCGGTACCGATCCGGATCCACAGCTTTTTGTCCATGCCCGTGCGCTCGACGATCGTATAGACCGCCTTCCAGGTGCGCCCTTCGACGCCCTGCTTCTCGAACTCCTGCATGATGGCCTCCTTGTCGTTCTCGACGACGAGCAAGCCGACCGCAAGCTGCGTGCCGGCCCGAGCACCGCGCAGCGAGGCCAAGATCCGGGGGGGCGATTTCCGGCAGCCGGATCCGATCCGCAGGGCGGACAGGCGAAAATTAAATTACGACGGGGCGCGGGCCACCAGATAGGCGTGCGGTCTGAGCGTTTCCCGCGCGTCCCCTAGGCCGGTAGCGTGCGCTTCGTCGACGGTCTCGCGCGGCAAAAAAGTACGCACGAAGCAGCCGAGACCGAGCTGCTCGACGGAAAACAGCGCCAACCGCTAAAGCACTGTGAGCCGAGTTTGACGATGAACGATTTTGTAGCCATTTTCGCTCCTGGTCATGCGAAATGATCGGATGATCCATCGCTCGGCGCTCTTGACGTCGCTCGGCATCGTGCATGCATTTTCGACGCGGCAAGGTGGCGTCTCGACGGGTCGGTACGCGTCCCTCAATTTGGGTCAAAAGTGGGGGGACGACCCGGCCGCGGCGGCGGAAAATCTGCGGCGCTTTTCTGTGGCGGCCGGCTTTTCCGTGGCGAGCCTTTGTCGTGCACGGCAGGTGCATGGCAAGCGCGTACTGACGATCGATGATGCGCTCGCCGATATCGCCATCGAGGAGGCCGACGGCTTGGCCTCGGCTCTGCACGGCCTCGCACTCGGGGTAGCGACCGCCGACTGTGTGCCGCTTCTGTTCGCTGACGGGCGCGGTCGAGTCGCCGCGGTGCATGCTGGATGGCGCGGCACGGTGGCCAACATCGCGGGCGCGGCCGTCGAGACGCTGGTGCGGCTCGGCGCTCGTGTCGACGAGTTGCGGGTCGCGTTCGGCCCATCGATCTGCGTCGACTGCTTCGAGGTCGGCCGCGAGGTGGCGGACCAATTCATACCGATCACCAATGCTGCAGTGCAGCAAAAACCGAATGCGCGACCGCATGTCGATCTGCGCTACGCCAACCGCCGACTGCTCGAACAGGCCGGCATCTTGGCCGCGCACATCGACGACGCACCACCTTGCACCATGCACGAGCCGGAGCTTTTTTTTTCCTTTCGCCGCGACGGTGCAAAGATCGGTCAGCAGCTCTCGGTGATCATCGCGTGACCTTTTTTCGCTTCACCAGCGAACGCAATCGCGTCAGCCCCTGGGCGTAGCTCTCCTCGCCGCTGGCCAAGGGCGGCGTTTCGAGATAGCCGGGCAACCCGGCGAAGCGCGGGTCGTTGACCAGGCGCGCGAAGGGAGCCAGGCCGATGAGCCCCTCGCCGATGACTGCGTGCCGATCGACGCGCGATCCGAGCGGCCGTTTGCTGTCGTTAAGGTGAAAGGCCTGTAAGAGCGGCAGGCCGATCAGTCGATCGAACGCGGCGAAGGTCTGCTTGTAGCCGGCCGCCGTCGTCCAATCGATGCCCGCGGCGTGCATGTGCTGCGTGTCCAGGCAGACGCCCATGCGCGCCACGCCGGCGTGCTGCAAGATCGCCGCGAGCTCCTCGAACGAACAGCCGACGCACGATCCCTGGCCGGCGGTGATCTCCGCTAACAGGCGCACCTTGGCCGGTCCGAGCGCGGCGTCGATGCGGCGCAATGCCCGGCCAACGCGACGCAGGGCTGCGGGGCGGGCGAGCGTCTGTGCTGCTCCGGGATGGACGATCACCTGCGCGACGCCGAGCCGCTCAGCGCGCAGGCACTCGTCGGTGAGCGTGGCTACCGACCGCTCCCAGATGGCATCGTTGGCGCTGGCCAGATTGATGAGGTACGACGCGTGCGCCGCCAGCGGGATGGGATTGGCACGGTGCGCGGCGTGGAACTGCGCCACCACATCGTCGTTCAGCGGCGGTACGCTCCAGCGACGAGAAGAGCGGGTCCACAGCTGCAGCGCATGAGCGCCGTCGCGCGCGCCGCGCTCGAACGCCAAGGGCAGCCCACCGGCGACCGATTCATGCGCGCCGAGGATCACGAGGTAGAATCAACCGGCGACGGGAAAAGCGACGAAAAAAGGAGCAGCAGCCGGAAGTCAGCGACGCGCGCGTTGACTCTTCAGCGAGCGGCCGAGCTCCGAAAAATAGGCCCGCAAGCCGCGCATCTCGTTGGTCACGTCGACGGAGATGCCGTACGGAACCAGGGTTTCCAGGCCATTGCCCATGTTGGTTCGTATGACGCGTGGGCCCTTGTCCATCCCCAAAACCTGACACCGCAAAGTACCCGTGTCAATGCGCGAGTAGCGTGGCCTCGATGAAAGCCGCCGATTTCCGCCCACTTTTCCGGGGCTACGGCCGCGACCAGGTGGCCAACAGACGCGTCGTGGCGTCGACCACCTCGCGCAGCATCTCGGACAAGCGGGTCAGGCGCGCCGCGTCCAGCCCCTCGGTGAGCTTGCTCTCGGAGGAGACGAGCTGAATGACCGCCACCGGCACGCCGCCCCGCGCGTCGTCGAACGTGGGCACGGACACCAGCGAGCGATACCACGTCTGAAACGGCGGCTGGTCGGGTGGCGGCGGTGGCGCACCCAGCTCGTGACGATAGAAGATCTGGCCGACGATGAGCGCCTCTTCGACCTCGGGAATGGTCACGACGTCGTGACG
The DNA here is from genome assembly GCA_038325015.1 of Polyangia bacterium. Lineage (GTDB taxonomy): Bacteria > Myxococcota_A > Polyangia > Palsa-1104 > Palsa-1104 > JBBQIO01. The sequence goes on along the minus strand of JBBQIO010000160.1, from coordinate 188 downwards.
CGGCACGAACGGGCGCGGCGCCAGCGTCGCACGCCCCGGCATGGACGATAGAACGCGGCGATAGCTGCCGTCATGCAGCGGCAAATAGAGGTTGAGCTCGACGCGCCCGCGCAGCTCGACCGCCTGGACGATCTCGTCGCGTGCGCGCTGTAGGCCCGCGGTGCCCGCGCTCTGCAGCTGTTCGTCGT
>JBBQIO010000159.1:0-7403 GCA_038325015.1 Polyangia bacterium | reverse complement strand
GGGCTCGATCCGGAGCCGACGCAGATCGCCGAGGCGCGACGCGTCACGGCGCAGGCCGCGCTCGACATCCAGTATGTCCAGGCGCGTGCCGAAGCGACCGGCCTGGCGGACGGCGCGTTCGACGTCGTCACCGCGTGTCAGGTGTGGCATTGGCTCGACGGGCGATCGTCGGCCGCCGAGGCGTCGCGCGTGCTGGCCGCCAACGGGCGTATGTTCATCGTCTACATCGACTGGCTGGCGGTCACCGGCAATGTCCCGGATCTGACCGAGGAGCTGATCGAGCGGCACAATCCTGCGTGGGCTTTCGTGGCTGGAGCGGCTTCAATCCACTGTGGATGAATGACCTGGTGCACGCCGGTTTCGTCGACGTGGAGAGCGGGTCGTTCGATCTGTCGGTGCTCTACACGCACGATTATTGGCGGGCGCGCGTGCGCGATTCGGCCGGCGTGGGGCAGAGCTTGAGCGCCGAGGCGACGCGTCGCTTCGACGAAGATCTGACCGTCGCCTTGAAGGAACGCTTTGCCTCGGATCCGATGCCGGTGCCACACCGCGTCTACTGCATCGTCGGAAAAAAGGGCTGAGCTAGGCGCGGCGTCGGCGGCGGGCGATCACGAGCCATAGTGCAAGCAGCATTGGCGCGCTGATAGCGCTGACAATCAGGCCGATGGTGAACGAACGCGGGCGGTAATAGACGGAGAATTCGTGCTCGCCGGCGGGAAGCGCCACACCGAGTCGGCCGCCGTCGACGTCGCGCTCGACCTTGCCACCGACCTTTTCGATCTTTCCCTGCGTCGTCCGCCAGTGCTCGTTCCAGTTCTGATTGATGAGGACGGTCGTCGGCGACGTCAACCGCACCGAAAAGGAGATGCGGTTGGGCGACCAGCTGGTCTGCCGGACCGTGCCGGCGGCGGGATCGGCGAGTCGGACCTGCGCTACGTCGCCTTCGTCCAGATGGTCGGCACGTTCGAGCGGCGCCTCTTCGTCACAGCCGATCGCGCCGTGATTGTCGAGCACGTGGTTCATCATCGTGCGCCACTCGCTGTGCGCTTGAAAAAAGCGTGTGCCGGTCGCCGCCTGCGCCATCGGCGTCTGAAAGACGTCGTGATAGCAGAACCAATCGAAGGCCACACCGTCGATGGCGCAGACGACGACCAAGAGCGCGGTTGCGAAGGTCCGCTTTTTCGCGCTCCAGCCGCGCGCTGCCAAACGTTCGACGATGGCGCACCATGCTGCACCGCACAAAATAGAAAAGCCGAGCGCGAACAGAAGCGAGTAGCGCGATGGGACACGCAGATCACGAAACAGCGGCAGGTGCTTGAGGAGCCACCACGGCCCGTAGGGGATCGCGCGTCCGGCAACGATGGTGGCGCCAACCACGACGACGAGCCAGACCGCGCGCGTACGCCTGACGAACAGCGAGACGAGAATAAGCGGCGGCGTGACGTAGGCCAGCCGCCAGCCGTACTCATGAAACCAGTAGTGCTTGCCGCTGACCGCCTCGACGCCGCGCCAGATGTAGCCGTTGGCGATCATGGACCACACCGTGTTGGCGTCGGTCTCCCACTGATGGCGCGGGTGGTCGATGGCGAATTCCAGCGTCGGCAACAGGCGGGCACAGCCGATCAGCGCGGCGACTCCGGCGGCGCCCAGCAACAGGAGATACGGTCGGGCCGATCGCTTCTGCACGGCGTCGATGGTCGCCACGGTGGCCAAAAGTACGGTCGCCATCGCGGGCGTGGTGGTGCCGCCATCGGCGACGATCCAGGCGGCGACCGCGCCGAGCGGCAGCGTCCAGCGCCAAGCGCCTGGCTCGTCGGTGACGGAGTGTCGATAGAAGAGCCACAGGTAGGGAAAGAGCGAGGCGCTGGCGAAGTTGGCGTGGCCCGACGACACGTGCAGTGCGAGCCACCCGTTGGTGCCGAAGACGACGGCCGCGACCAGCGCGCCACCGATGCCGACCCCAAAGCTGCGCGTCAGACGATAGGCGCCGTCGAACGCACAAAACGCATAGGCCACCAGCGCCACCTTGATGCCCAGCGCGGTGCCGAACAGCACCATCAGGAGGATGATTGGCGAGGCGACCATCGACTGCGGATTGGCCCACAAAACCTCGCCGCCGCAGCCGTACGGGTTCCACACCGGCAGCTGGTGATACCAAAGCAGCGTGCGACGTCCGACTTCGAGCCAGGACTGAAAGTAGCGCCAGTCGTACGGCCACGCGAAGTGGTCGGGATGCCGGAATACTGGGGCGACCGACGCCACGGCGAGCACGAGGAAGAGAAGCGGAGGCCAGCGCGGAGGTTTCACGTCGCGGCGATGTGGGCTTCGAGCCAGTCGACGATGCGCTCTTCGAGTCGGATGTTCTCGAGGCGGTTGATCTCGCGCACGCCGGTGGGCGAGGTGACGTTGACCTCGGTCAGCTGCTCGCCGATGACGTCGATGCCGACAAAATGCAGCCCCTCTTGGGCGCAGCGCGGCCCGACGACGGCGCAGATTTCTTGATCGCGCTCGGTCAGGGGTGCGCGTACCGCGGTGCCACCAACATGCAGATTGCCGCGCGCCTCGCGCTCCTGCGGCACGCGCAACACGGCGCCGATCGGCTCGCCGCCGAGTAAAAGGATGCGCTTGTCGCCCTGCCGCACCGCGGGCAGATAGGCCTGCGCCATCACTAGCCGGCGCTGGTCGTCGGACAGCATCTCCAAGATGGCCCCGGTGTTGGTGTCCGCGCTCCGGATGTGAAACACGCCGCGACCGCCGGCACCGTCGAGTGGCTTGACGACCATCTGCCCGCCCTGGGTCTCCATAAAGGCGCGCAGCTCGACCAAAGAGCGCGTCACGATGGTTGGCGCGATCAGCTCGGGAAACTCGAAAATGAACAATTTTTCGTTGGCATCACGCAGCGCGCGCGGCGCGTTGAGCACCCGTGGCCGACCGATTGCCAACGCGCGGTCGAGCAGCAGCGTCGCGAAAAAATAGTCGTTGTCGAACGGCGGATCGGTGCGCACGAGCACCAGGTCGAAGCCGTCGAGTGGCGTGGTCTCGGCTTCGCCGAGTTCGACGTTTCCGTCGCTGCTCATGCCGGTGACCGTCTGCGTGCGGGCCGACAGGCCGCACTGGGTCGCGCTGACCCGGCGACCATCGAGCGCCAGCGACGCGAGCGTGGCGCACGCGGTGTGATGACCGCGGCGCACCGTTTCGGCGATCAGGACCAGCGTGGTGTCGGTCGCCGGATTGAGCCGCGCCGGCGGATCGATGAGCACGAGCAGGCGCATCGTCAGCTCGCGCTGGGCTCGCTCTCTTCGGTCGGCTTTGTTGGCAACAGGTGCTCGAGGCCGTGTTTGCGCAGCCGGTAGTAGAGCGTTGAGCGATTGATGCCGAGCGCGCGTGCGGCGCCGGCGATGTTGCCCTGGTTGCGCTCGATCGACGCGACGATCTCGGCCTTCTCCTGCTCGTGAAGGCGCGCGCTCAGCGGCTTGTTAGCGGCCACGGCGGCGACCACCGGTGCGTTCTGCGCCTGCGCCGCACGTCGCCCGAAGTCCAGATCGGCCGCGCTGACGTCTTGGCCACGACATAAAATGATCCCTCGCTCAACCACGTTCTCCAGCTCACGAACGTTGCCCGGCCAGGAATATTGCTGCATTGCAGCAAGCGCGCTCGGGTCGAAGCCGCGCACCGTCTTGCCGGTCACGCGGTTGAACTTGGCGACGAAGTGCTCGACCAGCCGCGGCAGATCTTCGAGCCGGTCGCGCAATGGCGGCAGCGTGATGGGAAAAACATTCAGCCGGTAGTAGAGGTCCTCGCGGACCTTACCCTCGGCAATGAGCGCCTCCAGATCGCGATGCGTCGCGGAGACCACGCGCACGTCGACCTTGACTGTCTCGGTGCCGCCGACGCGCTCGAATTCGCGCTCTTGCAAGACGCGCAGGAGCTTGACCTGAACGTCGAGCGGAAGATCGCCGCACTCGTCGAGAAACAGCGTCCCGCCATCGGCCAGCTCGAACCGTCCCGGCCGCCGCCCAACGGCGCCGGTGAAGGCGCCCTTCTCGTGGCCGAACAGCTCGGACTCGAGCACGCCCGAGGCCAGTGCGGCGCAGTTGACGCGCACGAACGGCTTGGCTTCACGCGGCGAGTTGATGTGGATCGCGTGCGCCACCAGCTCCTTGCCGGTCCCAGTCTCACCGCGCAACAGCACCGTCGAGTGGGTCGGCGCGACCTGCTCGACGCGCGACAGCACCTCTTTGAGCGTGGTGGCGTCGCCGACGATCTGGCCGAAGTCGAACTCGCCGTGCATCTCGCGGTTGAGGTAACCCGCGTACTGCTGCAACTTCTCTTCGAGCGCGGCATTTTCCCGGCGCAGCGCGAAGCGTTCGAGCGCCTGCGTCAGGATGCCTTTGACCTCTTTGGCGTCCCAGGGCTTCGTGATGTAGCGATAGATGTGGCCGAGGTTGATCGACTCGATCAGCACGTCGACGTCCGTGTAGGCGGTCAAAATGATGCCCACCGCGTCGGGTCGAACCAGCCGTGCGGCGCGCAAAAATTCGAGCCCGGTCATGCGCGGCATGCGCTGATCCGTGACGATCACCGCGACGTCCTCGTCCTTCAGGATGCCCAGCGCCTCGTCGCCCGAGCCGGCGCACAGGACGCGAAAGACGCGTTTGAAGTTGAAGCGAAAAGCGTCGAGGTTGTCGGACTCGTCGTCGACGACCAAGATCGCGTGGGTTGCATGAGTCGGCGCCGCTTGCACGGCGCAAAGCCTATCACCGAACGGCGCCACTTTTTCATCCAAGCGGTGGTGGTCGCAACGCATGTGCGATAATGATGCCGCCATGGAATCCGCGGACGTCGCGCGCAAACGCAAAGTGCTCATCGGAGCGCTCGTCATGTGCATCGAGCGCTCGCGCATTCGCGATGTCGTGGCCATCGACACCATCCGTTCGATACTGGAATCGGCCTCGGGCGAGCTGTGGCGCGAAGGCGAGTTTCGCCTCGAAATGTTGTGGAAGGTGCTGTGTCAGCAGCCGGGCCTTTCGCCCAAAGACGTTGCGCCGCCATTGTATGTATTCAAAGCGTACGAAGCGGCGCTGGCGGTCAAAGTGCGCATGCCCGAAGCGCTGGCCGCGATCCCGCGACGCGAGCAGGAGCGGCTGCGCACGACGATCGACATCCGCGAGGTCGACTTCGCGACGACGCTGGACGCGCTGCGCAAACTGGCCGCCGAGGCGCCTCCCGATTCGTTGGCCGCTGCGGTGCGCGCGGCCGGAACCGGGGCAATCGGCGCGATGTCGCAAACTCCGACGCGGGATCGCCGCGCACAGATCGCCGCGCTGCTCGGAATTTTGGCCCTCGGCTCGCTCGTCGGCTCGCTCTACTTCGTCTTTCGCGACACAACCAAAGCGTTCGATTTTTCCGACGTCGCCAGCGTGCTCGAGATTCGCCATGGCCAGCGCGTCGAGAACGCGCTCGTCGGCGAGCTGAGCGATGCGCGCTGGGACAAGCTCGGGAACGACGAGCGGCAAAAGCGCGTGTCGACCGTTTTCCAGCGCGCCGCGACGACGGGGATCCACGCGCTGACGCTGATCGACGCGCACGGGCAGGTGCGGGCAACTGCATTCACAGCCGACCGGCTCCACGTGTTGATTCGATAGCGGTTCGGAGTAGAGTGGAGTGATGCGTCGTCGATCGGGATTCACGCTGATCGAGCTGATGATCGCGGTGGCCATCATCGGCATCTTGGCGTCGATCGCGATTCCGTCGTTCGTGCGATACATCCGGACGTCCGAGACGGTCGAGGCGGTGATGAGCCTTAGGCGCATGTACGACGGTGCGGTCACCTATTATCTGGCCGACCACGCCAACGCGGCCGGCGTGCTGGCCAACCAGCGCTTCCCGGGCAATGCCGGGCCGACGCCGGTCGCCGGGATTCCACGCGGCGTGCGCGTCAATGTGCCGCTTGCGGAGTGGAAGTCGCCGGCCTGGCTGGCGCTCGACTTTGCCGTCGACGATGCCGTGCGCTATCAGTATTCGTTTCAGGACAACGGGGGAATCGGCTTGGCCGCCTTCGGACTGATGGTCGCCCAGGGGGATCTCAACGGCAACGGCGTGCCGTCGACGTTTTCGCGCAGCTGCACCGGCGTAGTCGAGGGCGTGCGCGGTGGCCCGGGCGTCTTCATCGGCAGCCCCGTCGAGTGACGTAATCCCAGAGCTCAGTTGAGTTGAGGCGAGCGAGGGCGAGAATGACGAGACGAATGGCGAGCGCGCCCACAGCGACCGACCGAGTCGTACCAGCGGTACGGCGACGGAGGGAGCGAGGACGCAAGCCGCGAGGCGGCCGTCAGGCTCGTTCACAGCGGCCCAACTCAACTGAGCTCTGGGATTAATACCTCGGTCGGGGCCTGTGCAGCGACAGTACACAGCGGCCGGACTCGTCGGCGTGGTCGCGCTGGTCGCCTATTGCGTTGGGCTGGCGGGCGAGCCGTACTGGCTCGATTCGAGCGAGCTGGCGGCGGCTGCTTTTGGGCTGGGTATCGCCCATCCGCCGGGCCATCCGCTGGCCATGCTCGTCGGCAAGCTGCTCTGTTTGCTGCCGCTCGGGTCGGTCGCGCTGCGCGTCGGATTGGCGTCGGCGATCTGCGGCGCAGTGGCGGCGGCCGAAGTTACCCTGTTGACCGCGCGGCTCTCGGCTCGGCTGCGTGCGTCGCTGACTGCCATCGGAAATGGAACGACTCACGCGGATCTGATCATCGCCTGCGCCGCTGGCTGGCTGTTTGCCGGCAGTCACGGCGCGCTGTTCTCTTCGATTCGCCCCGAGGTCTATTCGCTCTCGACCGCGATCGTCCTGGGCATCGCGCTGGCGCTCGAACGTTTCGACGCTACGTCGGATCGACGTCACGTCGCGCGCGCCGGCCTGCTATTCGGGCTGGGCCTGTGCAACCACCATCTGCTGGTGTTGACTCTGGTTCCGGCGATTTTGATCATCGTCGTGCCGACCGCGCGCCTGCGCGGTCTGGCCTGGGCCGTCGGCGCCGCGCTGCTCGGCCTGTGCGCCTACGTCTATTTGCCGCTGCGTGCTTTGCGCCATCCGCTCATCGACTGGGGCGCGCCCTCGACGTGGTCGCGCTTTTTTTGGACGGTCAGTGCGCGGGCGTTTCAAAAATCGGTCGAGCGTGGCAGCCGTGGCGATGCCAGCGACGTCTTCTTGGCGCTCGGCGTCGAGCTCGCCCTGGTTGGCGCCGTGTTTGCGGTTGCCGGTGCCTATCTGCTGGTGCGTGCCCGACCGCTCCGCAAGATCGGCCTGTTTCTCCTCGTAGCGGCGGTTTGTGACGCCCTGGCGCCGGCGCTGGTCGGCTTCGATTCGGCCAACCCCGACGCCTACGGCTATCTCGCGGCGGCGGTCGGATACGGAG
>JBBQIO010000158.1:0-7416 GCA_038325015.1 Polyangia bacterium | reverse complement strand
GGCCACGCGCGGGCGCGCACCCTTCCGGGCGGGTACGCCAAGATATCTAAGTGGCTGGCGCCCGGCCGCATCTGGATCGCGTGGGAATTTTTGGCGCCCGGCAAGAGCGCTGGACTTTTGTTCGACGGGTTGGTGCCACTCGACGGCGACGGCGGGCCTCTAGCGGCCGAACGCTGGGTGTGGTTTCCCAAGCCATGGCGTATTTTGGACGGTCTCGAAGCGGAGTAGCGCCACGGAAGACGGGTAACGAAGACTTCGGCGAAGAACCCCGCAACTCGGGGATCGGTTTGTCCGATAATATGTAGTTAGGCTGTCTGCGGCGTGTCGGGGGGCGCGGTCGTTATTGAATGAGCCACGAGCTGGAACACGCTGCGCCGCAGCCCGATACCGCGCCCGACGCCGTGCCGCGCGCACGGATGGTGGAGCACCGGCTCGACTATGCTCCGCCTCCGCCCCCGGGTGCGGGCGTGGAACAGAGCACCGGAAGCGAGCCCGCGGTCGAGCCCGTGGTCGGGGGCTCGGTCAAGGGCGATGTAGGCGCAGACCATTTAAGCAGCGAGCTCGATCGCTCCCGTGCGTCGTCGACGGCGGGGGGGATCGCGAAAAAGCTCGACGGCTGGTGGATGCCGGAGGAGAGCGAAACCGGGTCCTCGACGCTCTGCGCGACAAAAAGCCCGGGGATATTGACCTTCTGCGCGACGGTTATCGCGAGCACTCGGCGAACGATCTCGATACCGACCTCGACCGAAATCTGGGTGGCAGCGCGCATGCCGAGGCGAAAGCGTCGATGGCGGGCGATCCCGTGCGCGCCTCCGTGGAGGCGGTGCGCGGCGCGGAGACCAACCCTTGGTTCGGAGGACACGACAAAGAACGGGTCAATACGATTGTTGGCGGTGCGACCGACCCGCAGGTCCACGCGGCGGTGCACGAGGAGCTCGGCGCGACGCCGGCCGCGCTGGCTCACGCTGCGCCAGCGGTCGAGGCGCCGCATACCAGCCCGGCAACAGACGCGCCGATAGCGGCACACGACGCACCGATCGCAAACTTCGCGTCATCCGGTGGAGGGATGGCTTCGAGTCCGATTACTACGAATAATGCTCTTAAAGCATCAGTGGATGGTAAGACAAATAAAGAAACCAAAACGCCTAACGCGCCTGATCCCATCGGCGCCACGCCTAAAACCGCGACGGACGGCGCCGCGCCGGCCGCTGCGGTTTCAGCCCCAGGCGGCCCGGCCGCGTTGCCCTCGACGGCAGCCGATGCCCCCGCGAGTGCCGTGCCCCAGTATGATGGATCGGCTGGGGCTGGGCCTGCGCCAAAGTTTGAGCCGCCCGCGCGCTCCGACAAACTCACCGACGGGCAGGGGCAGCTGGCCAAGCTGCTCGAGCAGGCCGACGCCAAAAAGAACGAAGTCAAAAGCTGGGGCCTGGAAAAGTCGCAGCACCTCAAGAGCGGGTCGGCGGCGCACAAGCATGAGCTGGCCGAGCACAAAGCCGCGCGGCAGGCGGCGCAGCGGGCCGCGGCCGCGGCGGAGAAGCAGCAGCACCAGGCGCAAGTCCAGACGCATGGCCAAGGCGAAGCGGTGTCCCTCGAGTCGCTGCGCACCCAGCTCGATGACACTGCAGCCAAGGATCTGGCCGCAATCGACAGCGAAATCGACGCCGCCAGGACCACGCTCAACGCGCGCCTCGACGAAGAGGAGCAGCGCCTAAAAAGCGGCGCCGACGAGCAGGCCAACAACCTGGACCAGCAGATCGGCGCGCAGAAGCAAAAGCTCAGCGATGGCGCCGCGGCAGATCGCGGACGGCTCGAGGAGCGCGCGAAGGTCGAGCAAGAGGCGATCAAAAAGCGGGGCGACGCCGCCGTTGAAGAGCTCGGCGACCCGGCAACCCAAGCGCGTTTGAAGGCCGCCGCGCAGACCCAGGCCGATGCCGTGAAGGCCAAAGCTCTGCAAGACGGGTCACTCGTTAAAACAGAGGCTCAGACCAAGGCGCAGGCGGCGGTCCTCCAGGCGGCCCAGGATGCCGCGGTGGCCACAAAGGCTGGGCAGGACGCGACCGCCAGCGGCGGTGACGCAGCGCCCTTTACGCAGAAGGCCGCCGACCTGACGATCAAAGGGACACTGGAGGCGCAGCGGATCCTCGCCGCGGGTGACGCGCAAGCCGCGTCGCTCACCAAGACCGGCGACACGCAAGCCGACCAGATCGTCAAGACGCAGGCCAATCAGGCGCAAGTCATCGAAGCGCGCGAGGCCTCGGTCAAGGCGCGGGTCGATGCCAGCATCCAGCAGTCACAGAAAACCACCGAGGCGCATCTGTCCGCGGCCGCCGGCCAAGAGCAGGACGCGATGGGCGGCCACAAAGAGGCGATGCAAAAGCGCGTCGATGACGCCGTCGCGAAAATCGACAAACAGCGCGACGTGGAGCTGGCCAAGCTCGATGCCGACGCGGAGGCCAAGCGCAAGGCAGTACAGACGCGCACGGAGCAGGCGCACAAACAGCTCGAAGCCGGCTCCAAAGGCAACCTCAAGCAGCTCGAGGCGATGGTCCAGCGCGCCTGTTCAGACCTTGATAAATCGGCGGCCGACCTCGACAAGCAGCTCGACAATGAGATCGAGGCGGCAGACCAGAAGGCGGGGTCGGTGGTCGATCAGCAGCTCGACTCGGTCGCTGCAGAAGCCGACCGGGCGCTCGGCGAAATCGACGCTTGGGCCAAAGCCGAGATGGCCTCGGTCAAAAACGATTCCGAGCAGCAAAAAAAGGCCGTCGACGCGACCGAAAAAGAGGGCATGGCGGAGGTCGAATTGGCCGGAGCCGAGGCCCTGGCCGACCCGGGCAAAATCGCCGAGCTGTCCAAGCATGTCGATCCCGAGGTCGCCCAGGCGATCCACGGCCAGGGCGCGGCGGGTGCAGCCGAGGCGGCGCTGGCGGCACTCGACAAGCAAACCACCGATGCCAAGGCCGCGGTCGACAAAGTGGCTGACGAGCAGGCCAGCCAAGAGCAAAACGTCAACGCGGGCGGCCAAGACGCGGACCTCGACGACGCTAAGAAGAAGGCCGCAGAAGCCGAGCAGAAGGCGAAGGAAGCCAAGGTCGATCAAGCCGCGATGGGCGAGGCCGCCAATACCATCTTCAAGAAGATGGATGGCTTGTGGGTTTCCAATGGCGACGAGTCTGCGATTCTGGATCAGCTGCGTGGCAAATCTCCGGAGGAGATTGCGGCGATCAAGAAGATCTACGCGGCCCACTGCCCCGGTCCGGGGCTCGCCACGGCGCTCGACCCGAACCTCGATCCGACACAGTTGGCCGAGGCCAAATCCTCGCTTTCTGGCGACCAAGTGCAGGCCAACATCGCAGCGATCCGAGCGGCCGAGACCGGCACCTTCTTCGGCAATCAGGACAACGACAAGATCAATTCGATGCTCGAAAAGATCAGCGACCCGGATGTGCGCAAGAAGGTGGCCGCCGAGGTGCACAGCGAAGTGGCGGCCAACCAAGACGACGACAAAGACCAGCATCTGACCGAAGCGCTGATGGACGGCAACAAAGAGGCTGCGGCTGCCGCCAAGCTCGACAAAGAGATGCACGGCGGCCTGTTCGGCGGCGGTGGATTTTTGGGCATCACCGGCGGCGACGACAAGGCGATGGACAAGGCCATCGAAGACATTTCCAAGGACGAGCACGGCAACCCGCTGCCCCCCGCGCAGGCACAAGCCGCCCGCGAAAAGATGACGAACGCGTATGCGGCGAACACGGGTAAGGACCTCAAAGAGGATCTGGACAAGAACCTCGATGGGCCGAAAAAGGACGTCGTCGACGCCCTCATGGTGGGCGACACGACCGCCGCCAATGCCGCCAAGATCAGAGTTGCGACGAAGGGCTTTTGGGGCACGGACAAGGACGCGATGTATGCCGCCATCGACGACCAGTCCAAGCAGCAGATCCTCAACGCTGACGGCAAGGGCTACCACAAGCCTTCTGAGGGCGAGGCCAAAGCTGCGCGCGACAAAATGGTCGGCGATTATAATGACAAATACGGCAGTGTCCCCGATGCCGATGGTGAGGCGCGCGATTTAGATACCGAGATAAAAGCCAGCCTCGGCGAGCTCGACCAAAAGAAGGCCAAGGAGCTGCTCGACAAAGGTAAAATGAGCGACGAGACCGCGCTCGAGTATGCCTGCGATGCGAGCTTCTTTTCGACCGATACCGATTTAATCAAACAAACACTTGCGGGAAAAACGCAGGACGAAATCGCAAAGCTGTTAGCAAAGCGTGACTTGAAAGACAAGATGCCCACCAGCGGGCGCGCCGGCTTCGAAGTGCAAGAGGCGATGAAGGGCGATCCGGCGACCATCAAAGATCCACAAGAACGCCTGAAGCTGCAGATCGAGCTGGCGCACGATCGCTACAACCATGAACGGGACGGTAGCTTTGGCGCCGGCGCCATGGACGTGTTTAGCGACAAGGGGGACCTCCTCGACGCGCAGGAAAGGCGACTGGACGGGTTGATCGCCAAAGTCCAAGGCGGCTCGGCGACCCCAGAGGACCAAGACGAGCTGCAAAAAGTGCTCGGCTATCAATCGCAGGACACCAAGACCTATCAAGAGTCCAAAGACAGCGTGGCCAACACGGCGGCTGCAGTGGCGGCAATCGCCGCATCGGCGGTGCTGACGATTGCTACCGCGGGTGCAGCAGCCGCTGCGCTTGGGCCCGCCCTGACCGCGGCGTTGGTTGCCGGCGGTGGTGGCGTAGCCAGCATGGTCACCAAGATCGCGATCCAAGGGAACGACTATTCGAAGCATGACTTGGCGACCGACCTGGTGATGACCGGCGTCAGCATGGCCAGCGGTGGGCTGGTGGGTGCGCTCTCTTCGGAGGGCGGCGCGCTGATCAACGCCGGCAAGAGCCTGACCAGCAATGAGATCGGACAGGCAGCGATCACGCAGGGCATAGGCGGCGCGATCAATGCGAGTACGAGCGGCATGGCCGGCGCCGTGATGCAGGGGCAAGATTTGCGGCATGTGTTGGGAGCCGGCGCAATGGGCGCGCTGACCGGCGGGGCCGGTGGAGCGGTGACCGGCGGATTGAACAAGTATATGGAGGGCGTTGGCGGTGTGGCCGCCAATCACTACGTGAGCAATGCGGTCTCCGGCACCGCGGGTGCCCTGGCAACAACGGCGATCAATCCGGATTCCTACAACGGTGATTCGGGGTCGCTGCTCAATACGTGGGGCATGTCGGCGCTCGGCGGCATGGCCGGCGGGTTGGCCGGCGGCCATGCCAGCGGCTTGGCGGGCGCCTACGCCCAGAACGCCGCCGAGCGTCTGCAGAATCCGCAGCCGACCGAGAAATCGGCCGCGCCGGCAGCGACGACGCCTACGGAAGCCGCGCCGACCAGCCATGCACCGGTGGAACCAACCACGACGGCACCGGTGGAACCAACCACGACGGCACCAGTGGAACCAACCACGACGGCACCAGTGGAAACGACCACGACGGCGCCCGTGGAAACGCCCACGACGGCGCCGCACGAAACGACCACGACGGTACCGGTCGAAGTGACCACCACCGCACCAGCGGAAACCACGACCGCACCCGCCGCCGAGAGGCCGGCCTTCACTCCCGAGGAGCTGGCGCAGCGCCAACAGGACCAAGCCAACGCACGTCGTGACGCCGCCGCTGCCGAGCGCACGCCGACGACCGACACCATCGAGCGCATGAAAGCGGCGGCGATCACGCACGCAGATTGGCAAGCCGTCCGCGAGCTCGAGTTCAGAGAGCAGATTCCGATGTACGAGCGCACGCCGGCCGACGACCAGCAGGCCGCGCTCGGCAAGATGGAAACGGACATATTACGAGACGGACCGCCGCGGCCTGAGGACGCGCAGGCACTCCAGGAGCTCCACGCCGAGGTCGACACCGCGGTCGCCGACAAGAACTCGGTGCACGAAAGGACGCTCGATGAGCTACAGGCCGAGGTTGACGGTCGTGTCGCCCGGCGCGACGAGGTTGTCGACGCCGAGGTTCGCACCCGGCTCGATGCGCTGCCCGATGGCGCCCCTCGCGAGATTGTCATGGAGGGTAAGGCCAGCTTGGGCATGGGCGGCGGTGGCTCTACCGGAGCGAAGGCGGCCGGCGACGAGCAGCGGATCGGGATTGAAGACAGGAACAAACCTGAGCTGTGGGACTCCCTTGGGCACGGTAAAGCGGGACAAGAGCCGCGCGCGATTCCGATCGGGCACGAAGGAGTCACGACAGCCGATCTCTCACAGAGTCCGACCGCCGACTTCGCGCGCGCCAGCGAGCTGGCCTTGGCAGTGTCCACGCAACGCGACGCATCCGAAGTGGGCACGCTCAGAACCGATGGGCCAACGGGTCCACTGGAGTTTCACCCGAAGGTCGACGCCGATGGCCGGGTGATCCTCGGCCCGGACGGGAAACCGGTCGGCTACGAGGTCGGCGTGCCGGTGCGCCTCGACGGTGAGGAAGGCACCTCGACGCTGCGCTTCAAAGACGGCGTCGACATCTCGACCGGCATGGGACCGTCGCGCGATCTCACCACCGTCGACAGTCAGGATCGACGCGCCCAGCTGAGCCCAGAGGAGCTAGCGCAGCTCAAGTCGGGCGAGAGCCCGCGCTATATGACCGGCGAAAGCGCGCTCTCCGAGCCAGCGGGTGCGTTCAGGGGCAAGGACGTGTTGGGCATCGGCGGCGGGCCGACCTCCGAGTGGGCGATGGCGCACGCGCTCGAGGGCGGGGCCAATTCCGTCGAGGTCGCCGGACAGACGCCTCGCCCCGACAAAAACTCGGAGCTGGGTCGCCAGCTCGGCACGCTGGAAAACCAGATCCACGCCATGGTCAACGCCGGCGAGCCGGTGCCCCCCGAGCTGACCCAGCAGCATCACGAGATCATCAGTGAGCACGTGCTCAACCAAGAGCAGGAAATGGCGCGTCTCGACCGGCAGCTCGAGACGGCCACCGGGCACGACGCCGAGGTCCTGAAGCAGGCGCGCGACAAGATCCAGGTCGAGCTCGATCCGTTCTTGGGCTCGCGCGTCGAGCGCAACGACGCGACGTTGAACAACGAAGCCATCAATCATGTACAAGCCGACGTCATCCGCGTGCAGCCGGTCGAATCGCAAGACGGGAGCCCGGGCAAGGTGCGGGTGTTTTATGGCGATGGCACCGAGCGGACCGTCGATTGTGTCATTCCGTCGATCGGCGCCAACGCCGACGGGCCGGGCGGGATCAACAATCTATTGAAGGCCATGCCCGTGGGGATGGAGCTTCATCCGGTGATCGCCGAGGGGCGCGTCGTCGGGCTCGAGAGTGTGCCGCCGGGAATCACCGTCTCCGGGGCGGTGCTAGCGGGCACGACGGGCACCAATATGCCGCCGGGGCTGTTGTCGCGCATCCC
>JBBQIO010000157.1:0-7425 GCA_038325015.1 Polyangia bacterium | reverse complement strand
ACGGCGGAAACTATCACACATGTCCGTCTGTTTGACGACGCGGAACGGCAATCGGTCGGACCAACTCACGGGACTACGAAGCGTCGATCACGCGCTTCGACAGCCATCGCATCGTCGAGAGCCTCGGCCTCGGACCGCTGGTGCACAGCGGCGAGACCAATCAGCTCCGCTCGCTCATCGCGGGCTGGATGCAGTTCGACTCCCGCATCGAAGGTGGAAGCATCGTCTACCGCACGGTGTGAGGGACCGACTGAAGGACCGGTCGCGGCGCCGCCGACGGTGCATTGCTACTGCTCTCGTCGCCGGATGCCGGGCGCTGATTCACCCTCCGTAAACGCTGCGCGCGGAGCGCGGCGGCGGCCTGCTCCTCGGGCGTGCCGGTGGCGAGCGGGGGACGCTTGTCGGTCGGTCCGTCGCCGGGGAGATCGAGACAGCGATGGTGCCAGCGCTCCTGCTGGACGATCGGCAACGGCGCTTGAAACGGCCCATGCGTCGGCTGCTGCCAGTAGACGAGATCGTACTCGTAGAGCTGTTTGCCACCGTGCCGCGGAAAGTTACGACACAGCCACTTGGCAAACTCGGGCATCGCGCCGGGATAGCTGTTGGCGTACAGCTCCGAGCGGAACTTGGCCCAGCGGCGAAAGAAAAAATTGTGCTCGGGCAGCATCTCGGGCGCGGTCAGGCGCAGCACGTCGACCGGGCGCTTGTCCGTCAGGTGGCCGAACCCCTGCCAGTGGCCATCTTCGCCGAGCGGATTGGGAGCGAACATCTTCCAGTTTTGCCACAGCCCGAAAAACTCGATCTGCGAGTTCACGTTGGCGCGCACTACCGGCCAGAACACCAGATCGCTCTGCATCCAGGCGACGCAAATGAGCTCGGTGACCAAGAGCGTGTAGACCACCGCCCGAAACGCGCGCAGCGGCCGACTCGGCACGGGGTCCGGAGCGACGTGTCGCGGCACAGGGGAGAGCCAGCGATCGAGCCGCGCCGGAATCCACGACGGATAGACGAACAGCAGCATGGTGGCGGGCATCAACAGCGAAAACAGTCCGACCCGCATGGTTACGAAAATGCCGAAATGCAGGCCGATCACGGCGCCGATGCCGGCCAAGCGCAAGAGCTCCTTGTAGATGCGCGTCCGTCCGGCGTGCGGCAACGGAAAGAGCGCCAGCGGCACGAATCCGCCCTCCATCCAGATCGTGCTGCGACTCAAAAAGCGCGCCACCATCGGATGGGCGATCACCCACGCCGCAGTGCTGGCGCGCGCCCAGTCGGAGAGCTGCAGCGAGTGATAGATGGCTGTTCCGTCGCGCCACCAGGGCCCGGTCTTGGAGCACGCGGCGCAGACGTAGACGATCACCACCTGGATCTGCAGCACGCGCACGGGCAGCGCGAAGATGGCGCGCGGCCGCACCCGGCCCAGCCAGGCGTCGACGCTGTACACCTGCCCCGCGTCGCTGAACATGAGCCAGAACAGCATGACCCGAATGACCGTATCGCCACCGTCGAGGATGACGATGTTGCGCTCGTGCAACGACACGATGAACACCCAGCTCAGCACGCCGAACAGGCGCGTGCGATAGCCGACCACGAAGAGAACGACGACGACCATTCCAGCGGCATAGAGCAGCGCGCAAAGACCGGGATCACCGAACGTGTCGAACAGAGAGAAACGATAGACGCGGGCAAAACCCGTGACGAGTGCAACTCTGGGAAGAACGCCGTCATCTGTAAAGAACGCTCTAAAATCACGCAGGCGGTCGCACAGATCGAACAGAATCAGCGCGCCCAACACGATGCGGAAGAGCGCCAGCGGCCGCGGATCGATGGAGCCGAACCAGTAGCGCGGCTCGACGACTACCTCGCTGCTCGTCCCGTCGAGCTCGGGCGTGCTCGGGCTGCGCTTTGGCGGAGTCGGAGGCGAAGCGACGCTTTCCACGGCGCGCAGCATACCTGGCCTCGCCGCGTTTTGCCCGTCTGTGCCCCGGGCCGCGCCGGTGGCCGTAAAACAGTGTTAAAACCACCCCTCCCGTGGACAACCGCGACTACTACGACCAGTTCTCGGCTCGCTACGACGACCAGCGCCATGCCGGCTATCACGCGCTCATCGACCGCATGGAGACGGCCGTCGTCGAGCCCCTCGCCCGCGGCCGGCACGTGCTCGAGGCCGGCTGTGGCACCGGCCTCATCTTGCAAAACGTGGCCCGCGTCGCCGCACGCGCGGTCGGCGTCGACCTGTCGCCGGGGATGCTCGAGCACGCCCGTGGGCGCGGGCTGGAAGTCGTCGAGGGGTCGGTCACCGACCTGCCCTTTTCCGACGCCGAGTTCGACCTGTCCTATTCGTTCAAGGTGCTCGCCCACGTGCAAGACATCAGGCGCGCGCTCCACGAGATGGCGCGCGTCGTTCGCCCGGGCGGCCATATCGTCGCCGAGTTTTACAACCCGTGGTCGCTGCGCGGCCTGGTCAAGCGTTGGAAGCCGGCAACGCCGATCGCCAGCAGCGTCACCGACGAGGCGGTCTACACCCGCTACGACACCCTCGACGACATTCGCGGCTACCTGCCGCCGAGCGTGCGGCTCGTCGACATGCGCGGGATCCGCGTCTTGACGCCGTTTTCCGCCGTTCATCGCCTACCGGCGTTGGGCCCGCTCATCGGTCGGCTCGAAGAGCGAGCCGCGCGACTGCCGGGGCTGCGCCGGCTGGGCGGCTTCCTCGTGGTCGTCCTGCAAAAAGAGCACGCCTGACATGGCGCTGATCGGCTCCATTCTCATCGTCGACGACGAGCGTTCGATGCGCGATTTTCTCCGCATCGCCCTGTCGCGCCCCGGCCATCGCGTGACCGTCGCCGACGGCCCGGAGAGCGCCGCCGAGGCGGTCAAGCTGGAGGAGTTCGACGCCGTCGTTACCGATCTCAAGATGTCGGGCGGCAGCGGGCTCGACGTTCTCGACACGGTCAAGGCGCGCAACCCCGACACGCAGGTCGTCGTGGTCACGGCCTATGCCACGCCGGAGACCGCGATCGCCGCAATGAAGCGCGGCGCTTACGACTACCTGACCAAGCCGTTCAAAGTCGAAGAGGTCCTCGTCGTCGTCGAGCGTGCCCTCGAGAAGCGTGCGCTCCTGCGCGACAAC
Source organism: Polyangia bacterium (assembly GCA_038325015.1). Taxonomy (GTDB): domain Bacteria; phylum Myxococcota_A; class Polyangia; order Palsa-1104; family Palsa-1104; genus JBBQIO01. Next base: position 4,292 of record JBBQIO010000157.1, on the reverse strand, counting down.
GTCGAGCTCCGCGCCGAGCTGCAGGCGCGCTTTCGCCTCGACCGCTTGGTCGGCAAATCGACGGTCATGCAGCGCCTGTTCGAGCTGGTCAAGAAGGTCGCGCCGGCGAAAACTTCGGTGCTTTTGTCGGGCGAATCGGGCACCGGCAAAGAGTTGGTCGCGCGCGCGCTGCACCATCTGTCGCCGCGCGTCGAAGGGCCCTTCATCGCGGTCAACTGAGGCGCGATTCCCGAGACTCTTTTGGAGAGCGAGCTCTTCGGTCACGTCAAAGGCGCGTTCACCGGCGCTGTTTCCGAGCGCGACGGACTGTTTGCCGCCGCCGAGGGCGGCACGCTTTTTCTCGACGAGATCGGCGAGCTGTCGATGGCCATGCAGGTGCGCCTCTTGCGCGTTTTGCAGGAGCGCAAGGTCAAGAAAGTCGGCGGCACCGTCGAAGAGGAGTTCGACGTGCGCGTAATCGCGGCGACCAATCGCGATCTCGAAGCCGAGGTCGAGCGCGGCGCATTTCGTCGCGACCTCTACTATCGACTCAACGTCATCCAGCTGCCGCTGCCGCCCTTGCGCACCCGCCGCGACGATATTCCGCTCCTGGTCGAGCACTTCTTGAAGAAGCACGCGGCCTCGATGAATCGCGCGCTGTTCGGCATCAATCCCGACGCCATGGCGGTGCTCTGCGATTACGACTTTCCGGGAAATGTCCGCGAGCTGGAGAACCTGATCGAGCGCGCGGTGACGCTCGAGACCGGCGGCCGGGTCACCCGCGAATCGCTGCCTGCACTGACGCCGCGGCGACGTACCGAGGCCGCCACGCCCGACGACTTTCCCGTCGATGGCGTCGATCTGGAGCGGCTGGTGGCCGATTTCGAGCGCACGCTCATCGACAAGGCGCTGGGCAAGACCGGCGGCGTGCGCAAGGAGGCCGCCAAGCTCCTGGGCATCTCGTTTCGCTCACTGCGTTATCGCCTGGCCAAGCTCGGCGTCGTGGACGACCCGGAGGCCGAGTAGGCGGAGGCCCGGGGGCCGAAAATTGTCACTCGGGCCTGCAATTTTGGGCCTCGCCGTCGTTTGGCACTGCACAACACAGCGATATCATTCGAGCTGCCTGCCGGCATGCGACCTGCACAAGGTTCGGCTGTGCGACGCAAAGCGGGATTCACACTGGTCGAGCTGATGATCGTGGTCGCCATCGTTGGCGTCCTATCGGTCGTGGCCGGCACCGCGTATCGCCGTTATATGGACGCCGGGCGGACTTCCGAGGCCATGGCGATGATGGGTGAATTTAGAGCTAAAGAAGAGGCGTATCGTGCCGAAAACGGTACGTACCTGCCAACCGGAGTCAACGAGAACGCCGGGAGTTTTTTTCCGACGCTGCTCGGCTCGGGTCTGGAGCCGCGCGCCAAATCGGTCGTTCCCATGCCGGCCAGCTGGTCGGCGGCCGCCGGCGCGACGCTGGGGATCGCGCCGATTCGTCAGCAGCTCTACTGCGGATACGTGGTGCTGGCGGGCGCGGCCGGGGTCAACCCGCCGACGCCCAACGGCGTCAATCTGTTCAACTCGCTCACGCCCACCGTCCCGTGGTGGTACGTGGTTGCAACGTGCGACAACGACAGCGACGGCAATGCGGCGCACAACGCCTATTTTATCACCGGCTCACCGTCGAGCTCGGTGGTGGTGAAGAACGAGCATTGGTAATTTTTTTGGTGCGCCACGCGGCGCAAACCCTCAGCGGCCCTCAACGAAGGAGAGCTCCATGAACACCCGGCAACTGGCGATGCGAATGAAGAAGGGCTTTACGCTCATCGAGCTCATGATCGTCGTCGCGATCATCGGAATTTTGGCGGCGGTGGCAATCCCCGCCTTCATGAAATACATCCGTCGCTCCAAGACGGTCGAAGCGACGATGAACATCCGCAAGCTGTTCGACTCGTCGGTCTCCTACTTCGAGGGTGAGCACGCGACGGTGACCGGCGCCATCGTGGCCAAGCAGTTCCCGCTCTCGGTCGCAATCACGCCGGCCGCGCGCTGCTGCACCAACACCGGCGGCAAGTGCCCGCCCAGCTCGACCGCCTGGCAGGACGCGGCCGGCTCCTGGTCGTCGCTCAACTTCTCGGTCGACGATCCGTTCTACTATCAGTACCAGTACACCTCGGCAGGCACCGACGGCACGTCGACCTTCAACGCGCAGGCCTTCGGCGACCTCGACTGCGACAGCATCTTGTCGACGTTTGCCCGCACCGGCTCGGTCACTTCGGACAACAACGTGACCGGCGGCTCGGGACTCTTCTCCAAGAACGACATCGAGTAAGCTTTTCGACATGAGTCACCCCGACGCCCGTCGCGCACCTCTTGCGGCGGGCGTCTTTTTTTGCGCTAGCGCGCTCTGTGTCGGCGCGCTGCTCCTGGGCGTCGTGGCGTTCGGCGACGCCGCCAATCGCCGAAGACTCGCCTGGCCCGCCGACCTCGACGTTCTTTATCTGCCGCGCCCAACGGTTTTGCGCACGCTGTCGCTCGGCCACGTCGAGCTGGCCGCGGATCTGGTGTTTCTCCGCGGCGTAGTCTACTTCGGAGGCCAGGTCGCGCAGCACGGCGGGCTCGATTGGCTTGACCGATATCTGGAAACCATCGTCGAGCTCGACCCGCGCTGGAAGTTTCCCTACCGCTGGGCCGGCGTCGCCACGATGTACAACGGCCAGCCAATCACCAACGCGCGGGTGCTGGCGTCGAACCATTTTTTGGAGCTCGGCGTGACGCAGTTCCCGCGCGACTGGGAGCTGGCGTTCATGCTCGGCTGCAACTATCTGTTCGAGCTGCACACCGACGACGAGAGTCAGGCGGCGGCCTATCGAATGCTGGGCGCGCACTACATCCAGCGCGCGGCTGCCGTCGGTGGCGGGCCGGTGTGGGTACCGCTCTTGGCGGCCACGATCTTGCGCAAAGAGGGTCAAGAGGAGGCCGCGGTTCGCCACCTCGAAGAGATCTATCTGACGACGCCCGACGAGCGCACGCGCACCGAGATCCGCAATCGATTGATCGGGCTACGCAGCACGATGGATCTCGACCGCGCCGACCGTGAGCGGCAAGCGTTCGACGACGCGTGGCAAAAAACGCTGCCCTACGCGCCTGCGGAGCTGTTCGTGATCGTCGGTCCGGCGCCCAACCCGCGCATGGACGTGAGCTCACTGGCGGGGAGCGAGTAGGTCGAAATCGCGGCGCGTCAGTCGTTGGAGGACGAGGCCGGCGTCTGCAGATCTTTGATGACGGTCTGCGTCTCGCCCGATTTGATGTCCACCGAGAAGCTCTCGCGCACGTTGAACTCGGGATTGGTCAACGTGATGCGGTGCGAGCCGACCGACAGTTTGAGCTTGGTCTGCGGCGTGTGCATGCCGGTCTCTTTGCCGTCGACCGAGATGTTGGTCCAGGGCTTGGACCCGAGTCTGAGATAGCCGTCCTGTGCTGCCGTCGCAGCGACCGCAGCCGGATGTTTTTCCGGCTTGTCCTGTTTTTCGGGCTTGGCCTCGACCGGCTTGGCGACGGCGGCCTTGGCTTCGACTGGCTTGGCGACCGCGGGCTTGGCTTCGACTGGCTTGGCGACCGCGGCCTTGGCCTCGACTGGCTTGGCGACCGCGGGTTTGGCTTCGACCGGCTTGGGCGTTTCGGGCGGCGCCTTGTGCTCGACGTGCTCTTTGGGCGCCGCCTTGGGCTCGGTCTTGACCACCTCGACCGGATGAGTCGGCTCGACGGGCGCCTCGTGAACGGCGACCTTGGGCTCCTCGACCACGGCCGGCACCGTCTTGACCACCGGCAGCGCATGCGTCGCGGGCGGCGTCGCGGCCTGAACCACCTCGGCACCCGTGTGCTCGGACGGAGCATCGTTCTTCGGCGCAGCGGGAACGTCGTTGTGCGCGATCTCGGTGTGACCGGCGTGGCCAGTGTCGTTGTCGGTGTCCGGGGGCGGCACGACTCCACCGGTCAACGTGGCGTGCAAATCGACCATCTTGCCGGCTTCGAAATTGACGTCGGTCTCCCACGTGCCAGCCTCGCCCGCGACCGCCAGGTGGTGCCGGCCGGGCAGGAGGGCCTCGACCTTGAGCGGCGTTTTGGCCCCGATGGGCTTGCCATCGAGCAAGACATCCGCTCCCGACGGCGTCGAGGTCAACGTGAATCCCGCGGTCGCCGCCAGCGGCTCAAGCACAATTTTGCGCTGCTGCCGATCGCCCGACTTGACGGCGAGCTGCTCGGAATAGGGCAGATAACCGGGAACCTGTACTGTCAGCTGGTACGACCCGGCCGAT
>JBBQIO010000156.1:0-7439 GCA_038325015.1 Polyangia bacterium | reverse complement strand
TTTCGATCAGCACGGGCCGCGCGCCGAGCCGCGGATCGGCCCCGTGCGCCGCCAGGGTGTCGTCAGGAATCAGCGAGCACGCCGACGACAAACGCCCAGCGCCGGTGTGTGGCGCGCCGTGGCAGTTGCCGCAGCCGTCTTTGTACAGCGCCTCGCCGCGAACCGCGTCGCCGCTCGGCACATCGGCAATGTTGAGCACCACGGTCAACGGCAGCGGCGCCGGGCTCACCATCGGGCTGGCCGCCAAGCTTTCGAGATAGAGGTACAGGCCGCGCGCGCGCTGGTCGGTCTGGGGCAGGGCCTCGCCGCGCATGAAATCCACGTAACACTGATTGAACGAATCGAGCAGCGTCAGCTCGAACCCGCCCCACCAGCTCGGGCGCGTAGCCGCGCCAAACAGCGTGTACCCGGGGCGAAGATGCGTCGTATCGGCAACCGTCTCGTGGCAAGTCGCGCAGGCAAAGACGTTGTATGAGCTGGGCGAAAGCGAGTGGTCGTGCGCCAACATCTCGCCATAGCTGAGGCCCGATTCTGTGCAGCTACTGTGCACGACGGCGAGCGCCGCGAGGCCCAGGATCCGCCGCCACGGCAGCGCCAGCGGGCGACTCCAGCGAGCAGGGCGAGCTCGCGAGGGAGTCCGAGCGGTGCAGGAAAGGAGGCTCGGCGAGCATCGCTCGACGACGAAGGGCGGCACGCCCTTCGGTAGATCCAACCGAAGCCGGGAAGAAAAATGTGCAAAGCGCATTTTTCAACACCCTGCTACGCCGCCGAAGTGCCGGCGCGGCCGTATTTGTCCTCCAGGCGGACGACGTCGTCGAGCTCGATGGTGGAGACCTCGACCACGTCAGTATCCTCCAGTGCCGTCATGCGATGGCGCAGCCCCGGCGTGATGTGAAACGGCACCAGCGGCACCAGCTCATCGGTGCGCGGCAGCTCGTTTTCACCATAATTCTCGAACGCCAGCCTTCCCTTTAATACCATGATTGTTTCGTCTTTTTTGACATGGTACTGGAGCGACAAGCTGTGCCCCTTTTTGATGTGCAAAATCTTGCCGACGTAACGATCGGTGTGCGCCCAGATGAGCTCGTGCCCCCAGGGCTTGTCGACGGTGCGAGTCGCGTTTTGGTCCACGATTGGTCCTTTGGTCTTGACGGTTATCGGAACAGCCACTTCATCGCCTGAATTGTCCGGCGATAGAGCGCGTCGGAATAGGGGTACCACCCCAGCTCGCGGCGGAGCGCTAAGCGGTCATAGTTGATATGGCGCGTCTGACACAGGTCGCGCAACCCCTCATCCGAATGCGTGCGCCCGAAGCCCGACTGTTTGATGCCACCCCACGGCGTCTCCGGCGCGCCAAAGGTCAGTAGACAATCGTTGATCATCACGGTGCCAGCCTCGACCCGCTCGGCCAGCCGCCGGGCACGGCCACGGTCGTCGGTAAACACGTAGGCCGCCAGCCCGAGATGCGAATCGTTGGCCAGCCGCACTGCTTCGTCTTCGTCCTTGACGCGCATGAACGGAAGCACCGGGCCGAACACCTCCTGGCGCATGACCTCCATGTCCTGCCGGCACTCGCTCAAGACGGTCGGCGCAAATTGCAGCCCCATGCCGGTGCGTGCACCTCCAGTGCGCACCTGCGCGCCCTGGACGACCGCCGTCTTGATCCGCTCCTCGACGATCTCGACCTGGCGCTCCCAGGTCATGGCGCCAACGTCGAGATCCACGCTGGCCCCCGGATCGCCCTTGCGCAGCGACTCGACCAGCGCCGTCACTTTGGCGACCAGCTCGTCGTACACCGCCTCATGCGCGTAGACGCGCTCGACCGAAACGCAGATCTGCCCCTGGTTGGCGAAGCCGCCCCACACCAGGGCACGCGCCGTACGATCGAGGTCAGCGTCGGCGCACACGATCGCCGGCGCCTTGCCGCCCAGCTCGAGCACCACCGGAATCAAGCGCTCGCCGCACGCCGCACCGACCTTCTTGCCGGTGTTCGTCGAGCCGGTGAAGATGCAGTAGTCGATGCCCGCGTCGATCAGCGCTGAGCCAGCCGGTCCGCGTCCAGTGACCACCTGGAAAAGATCCGGCGGCAACCCGGCCTGGTCGTAAAGGCGCTTGAACGTGAGCGCGATGAGCGGCGTGACCTCGGATGGCTTGTGCACCACGGCGTTGCCGGCCAACAGCGCCATCACGATCTCGCCGGTCGCGATGCCGAACGGAAAGTTCCACGGCGAGATGATGCCGACGACCCCGCGCGGCACGTAGTGCACGTAGCTGGCGCGGTTCTTCAACAGGTGCAGCGCGATCGGATGTGCCGCCAAGATCTTAGGCGCGCGCTTGCCGAAATAGGTCATGAGGTCGGCGATGACCAGCACCTCCATGGCCAACGCCTCGGCGCGCGTCTTGCCCGTCTCTGCGCTGATCGCCTCGGCCAGCAATTCGGCCTGCGCGACGACCAGGTCGCGGAGTCGGCCGAGCGCTTGGGCGCGCTCTTCGACCGACTGTGCGCTCCACAAAGGCTGTGCCGCGCGTGCACGCTCGACCGCGGCGCGAATCTCCGTCGGCGGCGTCTCCGAAACGCGTCCCAGCTCCGCGCCGGTGCTCGGATTGTAAGAGACGATGCTGCCCTCAAGGCTGGGTTTCGAAGCGACGTCGGCCAGTGCGCCCATGGTGTGGTCTACCTCCGGGCGAGATGGTGCCGTCAAATGGCGGCGGCGCCAAGAGGCAGCAAGGAGGCACGCGGGGGGGGGCGAGCCGCGGATCTGGCGAAGCGGCGGCTAGAACGTAGCTTTGTCGTGCTGCGACGAGTCGGCGGGCGGCGGCGTGGTTCCCGTGGCGTAGGCTTTGACTGCCTCGAACAGGTACTTGAGCTTGTTCAGCCCGGCATTGTCCCAGTACTCACCCTCTTCGGGATGAACCACGACCAGGCACAGCGTCGGATCATCCTTTCCCTTGGGGAACCACACCTTGAACGGCTCCTTCCACAGGGCCGCGATCTTGGCGGTGTCGTGATTCACCTCGGCGCGCCCGGACAGTGAGACGAACGCTCCGCTGTCCTGCCCAACGACGGTCACGCGTCCATCGGCAATGACCTCGTCGACCTTGGTCGAGTCCTTCGATGTGAAAAACGTCAGCTCGCACGAGGGCTGCAAATCGGCGACGGCCATCGGCCGACCGTGCAGCAGCTCGCCTTTGCCAGTCACCAACATCACCGTCGAGAAGCGCTTGAGCAGCTCGTGAAACTTTTCTTTTTCGTTGTGAGTCGAGCCCATTTTGTCTCCCTTTTTCAGCATTTGCCTTCTTGGACGATTTTGTTGAGCTTGAGGGCCACCGACCGGTGATCGCGCAGTGACGGCAGTGACGGCAGTGTCGCCAGCGAAGCAAAGGCTGCGCCATGTATCCGTCTTACGATGTCGGGCAAACCGGCCTCAGCGACGGGAGTCCACACGGGCTCATCCGCTCAGCGTAGCGATTTGTCGCACCTCACTTGCCCGGCCAATGGCGTTCCGCCTAGCTCTCGAATCGGCCCGCGCCTTGCTTTTGAACCCGCCTGTGAACTCTGCAGAGCTACCAATCACGATGTTTGACTTGCCGATGAAGGAGGCCGTCATGGGAGACGCCATTCGAATGCTGGAAAAAGAGCTGCATAACATGCGCGATCATGCCGACGATTTCGGCGAGGTCGTCCGCGATCACCTCAAGCCGGTCGACGCCTGGGTGCGCACCATGGTCGAAGAGCGTCCGCTTGCCGCGCTCGGCGGCGCCGTCGCCATCGGCTACATCCTTGCGCGCCTGTTGAGGCGATAGATGAGCCGTCACCGGACCCCTTCGCAAGCCTCGGGTTCGCCCCCGTCCGACGATCCCCACGGTCAAACCAAAGGCGACGGCAAAGTCGACATTCTCGACGCTGGTCAGAGCCCCTACGAAGGCTCGACGCTGTCGGCGGAGCTGCGCGATGCGGCGCGCGCGTTGGGCGTCCTCGGCCGTCGAATGAAGGCCACGCCGTACCCCTTTTTGGGTGTCGCAGCGGCCGTCGGGTTTATTCTCGGCGGTGGCCTGTGGGGACGCCTGGGGCGCACGCTGATCAGCGCCGGCGCCCGCGTGGCATTGACAATGTTCGTTCGCTCGGCGTTGAGCGCCGAGTCGCTTGCACCTCACGCTTCGTCTGACTCTAAAGGAGTTTGATCATGGATATGTCACCCAAGATTGCTCGACTGCTCGCAGAAATCGGGCTCCAGAAGCGTCGCTCGGCCTCGACGGTCGTGCTGCCCGCGATCGGCGTGTTCGCCGCGGGAGCTGTCATCGGCGGACTTCTGGGCCTGCTGTTCGCCCCCAGTGCGGGCAAGAAGACCCGCGACGAGGTGATCAGCCGCCTGCGCGCGCGCCTTCATTTGGACGAAAATGATCGCGGGACCGATCAAAACGCAACCGCATAGCTCGCACAATTTACTAGCTTAGCCTTAAGCAGAAACTGCGCCGAATCGACGAAGACCGTTGATTCGGCGTTTCCTTTTTCAGCAGTCGTTACGGCATTTCGACGAGCGCCCAATACTTGTTGAGCGCTCCCATGAGCTGGACGAAATCGACGAACTCGACCGGCTTGACCAGGTAACCGGCGACGTTGAGCTTGTACGCCTCGACTACGTCGCGGTCGTCCTTGGACGTCGTCAACACCACCACCGCAGTCAAGGCGAGCTCCGGATCTTTTCTGATCTCATGCAGAAACTCGATGCCATTCATCTGCGGCATATTGAGATCGAGCAAGATCAAGCGGCGCACAGCCGGCACACTGTTCGTCCGCAACATCTGCAGCGCTTCGATGCCGTTGCCAGCGACGAACAGTGGGTTGGTCAGATTGTTTCGCTTGAGCGCGCGCTGCACGTTCATGACATCCACGGCGTCGTCATCGACCAATAGAATATTGACCATTCGATCACTCATCTCATGCGCTCCATGGCCGGTCGATACAGCGCCCAAACCGCTACTTCACGAGTTCGAGGAGGTCGGACATGTCGTTGGCGTGCTCCTCCTCTTTGGCCAAGATCTCCGCTCGGTGGCCAGCGCTTCGTTCAGGAGCTGGTCCGCGCCATACGCGTCGCTGACTGCGCCGCGCTCCAAGTGCTGGCGCGCGCGACGACGAATCTCACGGATGTCTGCTACAAAATCACCTGCGGCTGGCCCTTTGCTCATTTTGGAGTTCCCTTTTTCGCGTGTTGGGCACGGAGTTACCTGATGCGTCCCCACAGCGACAATCCGTATGCACCGTGACTCATCATTGGAATGGGCAGCACCGGCGCGTGGTCAATCGTCGGCACCAGTTTGGGCGTGTATACGGCGAGCATGGCCAGCGCCAAACCAGTCCAGTCCAGGCTCGTCGGCCGTAAGTAAAGCGGGTACAGCGGGTCGCGGAACATCAGCGCTCCCTGCGTCGTCAACGTGGATGAACCCAGATAGCTGACGGATGCGCCAGGTGCGCCCTCGGTCGCGTTGTAAACCGCCGCTGTCGGCGACGAATAGCCAGCAAACAGGTCGACCTGCGCCGCGGGGGCGGGTGCGTGGGCGTGCGCGCGGCGATGATGGCTCTTGGCGTGACCAATGCGAGCCAAGGGCAGCAACATGAACAGCACGACTACAGCGCGGGCGACGTTAGACATCGGCTTCACCTACGGAGAAGTAAGGCAAGAGCTATGCCGCGTGCGCGCACTGTCGACGGGACCGGACTGCCACAATTCGTGACGTCCTGTCTCTCCGAGACAATTTGTCTCGCCCGATGCCGAAGGTGCGGCGCCGAGTCGCGCCGTCGAACCGGTGGCACGGGCGCTGCACAACCCGGCGCGGTACGAAGGTCGGTGAGAGTTTTGATCATTTTGTGAGCCCGGAGCCACTCACCAAGGCTCCTTGCCAAAACGCGTTCAACGAGGAGGTTCCCATGTTGTGGACACTGGCAGTCATCATGCTTCTGCTTTGGGGTCTTGGGATGGTCACGTCGTACACACTTGGCGGCTTCATCCACATCTTGCTCGTGATTGCCGTGGTGGTGGTGGTCGTGCGCCTCATCAAGGGTAGATCAGTATAACGCTCCAATAGGACAGACCGGATGCGCGGAAAGGCACGCGACCTACGCGGCGTGGGCTTGGGACTGTTGGCCGCGCTTTTGGTGCCGGTTTTCGCGGGTTGCCCGTCGGTGCAGAATGCGATCGACTGCAGTGGCATCTGCAATCGCTATCAAAACTGTTTCGATGCGAGCTATGACACCAGCTCGTGCGAAAGTCGCTGCCACAAAAGCTCGCAGGCGGACGCCGCTTATTCTCAAAACATCTCTGCGTGTAGCACGTGCATCAGCGACAAGAGCTGCACGTCCGCGACGTTCACGTGCGCGACGGAGTGCTCGGGCGTAGTTCCGTAGCTATTGGAGCTCGACTCTCGATTTGAGTCGGTCGAGGTACTCGCGCAGCGGAAACAGCTCGACCTCCACGGCGCCGGTCGGTCCGCTCTCGCTGTATTCGAACGGATCGTCGATGTCCCGGATCAGACGCACCATGTACACGAAGATCAGCGTGACGAACGAGATCAGGACACCCTCGGTCAGCCGATTCTTGAAGTGCGACACCATCATCATCAGCAGCACGGCGCCGGTCAGCACCTCCAACAGCGCGTAGCCCGCGGCGATGAAGCCGGTCCGCGAGATGACGGCGACACGCGTGATGTAGCGACGAAGGTTGTGTAGCTCGCGCAGCGCGCGCGAGGCATGCGGCGACGCCCCCACCGACTCCAGCGCCAGGATGCGATCGCGCAGCCGCCCAAGCGCCTCGGACACGTCGGCCTGGGTGCGCGCCCGGTGAAACCAGCGCCACACGACCTCGCCGCATTCGAGCAGCGTCGCGCGCTCGGCGCCCAGGGCGACCGCCGGACGTCCGATCGCCGCCTGCACGAAGGTCTCCTCGATCGCCTCCATCGTGCACGCCAGCTCGGCGGGAATCTTCTCGCTCTCTTTGTAGTCGGTCAGCGTGCCCGACAGCATGAAGCCGATCAAAAAGACGCCGCCGGTCAGCACCAGCCCGATGTCGGCAAACTCGAGCACGCCGGCGAACCCGAGGGCCTCGAGCGTCAGCTTGAGGGCAAGCGCGCCAGCGACATACGGCAAGGTGCCCCACAGCAGCTTCCATTTCGCGCTCAAATAGGAGTCCTGAATTTTGGGGAGCGTCAGGCGGTGCGGCGGCGGGCGTACAGGAGGCCAAAGGCCAGGAGCAGCAAAAGGCCGGTTGCGGTGGTCGTGCTCGAAGCGCCGCCAGTGGCGCAACCGCCTTTCGACACGCCGGCGCCGGCCATGCACACCGAAAAGCCGCCTGAGACGCCGCAATGCTGACTGGCGCCGCACGTGTGCGCGTTGCTGCCGCACACCACCGTGCACACGCCATTGATGCAAGTTCCCGAGGAGCATT
>JBBQIO010000155.1:0-7499 GCA_038325015.1 Polyangia bacterium | reverse complement strand
GAGCTCGCCGAAGGTCGGCAACTCGCCCGGCTCGGCCACCAGCAGCACACCAAAGCGGCGCGGATCGACGAAGCGCAGCTCGCGTCCATCGTCGAGCAAAAAGGCGGCATGAGTGTGCGCCGGTCGTGTCTCGTCGACGGGGGCAAACAAAAAACGTCCGCTCATGCCGAGATGCGCCACCCGCGTCGCTCCCGAGCCGAGCGCGATGAGGATGTACTTGCCGCGCCTCTCGACGCTGCGGACAGTCGACTTGAGAACATATTGCTGCAGTGCAGCAATATCGACCGGCTGACGCAGCCGGAGCCGGCTGGTCTCCACGCGCGTGATGCGCCGTCCCACAAGCGGGCGGAGACTGCGCGTGACCATCTCGACCTCGGGCAGCTCGGGCATATTCTCAGACGCTCTGGGCGGCGCGGGCGTCGTAGAGCGTGTCGGTCAGACGGGCGAACTCCTCGACCGATAGGGTTTCGCCGCGCCGTTGCGGATCGATCGCCGCAGCCGCAAAAATCTCGGGCGACACGCTCAAACCCGAGAGCGCGTTGCGCAGCGTCTTTCGCCGCTGGCCAAAAGCGGCGTGCACCACCTGACTGAACAGCTCCTCGTCGCGCACCGGTACGCGCGTCTTGCCACCGGCAAAGGGCGTCACTCGCAAGACCGCCGATTCGACCCGCGGCGCCGGCAAAAAGCAGCCCGCGGCGACTCGTCGAACCAGGCGCGGCTCGCCCGCCATACGCACCATCACGCCCAGCGCGCCGTAGGCTGGCGTGGCCGGCGCAGCGACGATCCGATCCGCCATTTCGCGCTGCAACATAATCACGATGTGGTCGATCGTCGAGCGTGCATCGAGCAGACGAAACAGGATGGGCGAGGCGATCTGATAGGGCAGGTTGCCGACGATCTTGGGACGGCGACCGGCGCGCGCTTGCACCTGGTCGTAGGCGTAGGTCAGCGCGTTGTCCTCGGCGATTTCGATGTTCGCGCGCTCGCCGAGCTCGGCTCGCAAGATGACGGCCAGATCGCGGTCGCGCTCGATGGCGATGACCTGCACGCCGCGATCGGCAATGCGCGCGGTGAGCGTGCCGAGGCCTGCGCCGATCTCGACCACCCAGTCGCCGGGCACAAGGTCGAGGGCGTCGATGATTGCAGTGTAGGTGCGCTCGTCGACGAGAAAGTTCTGTCCCCAGCTTTTCTTGGCGCGCAGGTCGTACTTTTTGACCAGGGCGCGCGCGTCGGGCGGCTCGCTCACGCTCATGTGGGCAGGGGCAGGGTAGCGCTGGCGTTGAGATCGAGGCCGGCTCGCTCGCCGCGTAAAAGACGGTGATAGCCGGCGCCGGCGATCATCGCGGCGTTGTCGGTGCAGCGCTTGGGCGGCGGCGCATACAGGCGTACGCCCAGCTCCGCGCATTTATGCTGCATTGCAGCACGAAGCCCGCTGTTGCACGCCACGCCGCCCGCCAGGACCAGCGCTGGCAGCCGCTCAGCGGCGATGGCGATGGTGGTTTTCTCGACGAGCTGATCGACCAAGGCGGCCTGAAAGCTGGCGCACAGATCGGCTAGCTCGGGATCGCTCGGGTCGGTCGGCGGCTGCCAATTTTGTTGCCGCAAGTGAGTGGCCATCCACGTCTTGAGCCCGGAGAAGCTCATCTCGAGGCCGCGTCCGCGCATCGCGCGTGGCACTTTGAGCGCGGCGGGATTGCCGCTTCGGGCCAGACGGTCGACGACCGGGCCGGCGGGATAGCCGAGACCGAGCATCTTGCCGACCTTGTCGAAGGCCTCGCCGGCGGCGTCATCGCGCGTGCCGCCGAGTCGGACGTATTTGCCATGCGCCTCGACGCGTACGAGCTCGGTGTGACCGCCGGAGACGAGTAGTGCCAGATGCGGCAGTGGCGGTGGCGTATCGCCGTCGTGTTCGAGAAAGACCGCGCTCAGGTGCCCTTCGAGGTGGTGCACACCGACGAGCGGCAGCTCCCGCGCCCACGCGATGGCCTTGGCGGTCTGCACCCCGATCAGCAGCGCGCCGACCAGGCCGGGCCCACAGGTGACCGCGATGCCGTCGATTTCGGCGAGCGTCGAGCCGCTCTGCGCGAGCGCGGCTTCGAGCACCGGGATGATGTGCGCGACGTGCTCGCGCGACGCAATCTCGGGCACGACGCCGCCATATTCGCGGTGCACCGCGACTTGCGACGCGACGACATCACACAGCACGCGCCGGCCATCGTCGACCACCGCGGCGGCGGTCTCGTCGCAGGACGATTCGATCCCGAGGACGCGCACGGATGGCTACTTGAGCGTGTTGAGGATCGAGCGAATTTCGCGGGCGTAAGCGCCGTGCGGCGCCAGGTGCAGATATTTCTCGTACGCGGCGCGCGCATCCGCTTCGCGCCCTTGACTCTGCTGCACCGCCCCGATGACCAGATAGGCGTCGGCATTTTGCGGATTGGCGGCGAGCGCGAGATTGCCGGTGTCGAGCGCGCGCGTCGACTGGCCAAGTTCGTTGTAGCAGTTGGCCAAGAGCACCAGCGCCTCGTCGCTGTCGGGACGGAAGACGACGGCCTTTTCGAGGAGCGGAATCGCCTTTTTGCTCTGGCCGTGCGCGTACAGCGCTTTGGCCGCTTCGAGATGGGTGATGAACTCTTTGGCCTGACCGGGCGGCAAGTCCGACGGCACGGGCGTGTCGATCGGCGGTGTGACCACGGTCGGCTCGTCGACTTTTGCGACTTTTGCCGCCGGCTTGGCATCCGGTTTGACTTCCGGTTTGACGTCAGGCTGGGGCACTACCGCGGCCGCGGCCGCCGCCGCCGCCGTTGGAGCTGCGGCGGGAGGTGGGTTGGCCGACGCTTGCGCGGCGACGGCGATCGCCACCGGAGGGGTGCTCTTGGCCGGCGACTTGCCCACGCGCGTGGCGAAGAAAATGCCGGCCATGACGACCACTGCGCCCACGCTCACGACCAGCCAGGGCGCGACCGAGCGCGACGGCGGCACGTAATCCGGGTCGTCCTCGGCGGCGGTCGGCGCTGGGTGCGGTCGCAACAGCACCTCGTGCTCGTGCTCCTCCAGCTCGGTGATCATGCTGTCCGACAGCATCACCTGCGGGCTGTCGTCGACTTCCGGCGCAGTGGCGTCGTCGGCTTCGACGGTCTCGCCGTGCACCGACCCAAGGAGATCGGCGGGAACCGACCCATTGGCCCGTCGCACTTTGCGCAGCGCCAGGCGCGCAATCGACGCCGGCGCTTGCTGCGTCGGAAACGGCAGGACCACGCCTTCGGAGGTCGATCCGTTGGCCGCGCCATTGGCCGGGTGCGCTTCATCCGGCTCGCTGCGCGAAGTCATCCAGCCCGCCGGAGCATTTTGCTTCTCCGCGGGTTCGTCGCTGGCGCCGAGCGTGTGGGTCACGTCGTATTCGTCGTCGAGCGCGGGAGGCGCGTGGGCTGGCTCTGGCTGCGGCGGCGCCGGACGGGCCGCCAGCTCGTGCGCAGCTCCGTTGGCCGCAGGTGCGCCCTCAGCCAGCCAGCCGCCCAATTCCGGCGTCGCCGGTGCGCTCTCCTCGTTGTGCCGCAACCCGGCCCGCGCGTCGTAGACCAGCCCTTCGAAGTACAGCTTGGAGACGACGTTGAGCGATTCCAGATCCGGAAAGTCGCAGTCGTCGACCACCTGCATCAGTGTGCGCCGTCCGTCGAACAGGCGGAGAATGCCGTTGATCTCGTCGGGAATCTCGGCCAGCCGGTCGGCGAGCTCGCGGTAGTCGACCTCGAACACCGTCTCGAGCGGCGGCAGCTGCTCGCACAAGCGCCCCCACTCGTCGACGCGGCGCATGCCCTCCATCAACAAGCCCTGCGACGACGGCTCAATGACGTCCTTGCGCCGCACGTTCTTGAACTCGACCTCGAATTCGCCCTCGCTCCACACCAGGAGGCGATAGACCGCCTCTTCTCCGCCCAGTCGCCCGAGCTCGGCATCGATGACCTTGCCGCTGCGAAAATAGATCGCCGCGCGCTTGCCGTCCGGATGCTTGAAGTGAATGACCCCCGATTTGCGACTGATTTCGATGGTCTGGATCAGGTCGACGACGGCCATGTCGGCCAGCTGTCCGGCGAATTTGGTGCGCGACTCGCGCTTGTTCTCCTCCAGCGAGGCTCTTTCTTTGCGCTGCAGCAAAATCTTGACGCGCGTCAGGATCTCTTTGATGTAGATGGGCTTGGTGAGGTAGTCCTCGACGCCCAGCTCGAGCCCGCGAATCTTGTCCTCGACGTCCGATTGCGAGGTCAAAAAAATGAATGGAATCGCGGCCCAATCGACGTTTTGCTTAAGTCGAGCGACGAGCTCGAAACCGTCCATCTCCGGCATGTTGGTGTCCGAGATGATGAGGTCGGGCGCCGCGGTCTCGACTTTGGTCAACGCGTCCCCGCCGTTGATTGCGGTGGTCACGTTGAAGCCGGACTTCTTGAGGCTGACCTCGAGCACACGGAGGCTCTTGGTATCGCCGTCGACGAGAAGTAGGCTCTGTTTGGCCATTTTAGTCCTCCGAAAGCTTAGACGGCCATTCGGGGGTGGTCAAGCGACCCCGTCGGCGGACCGCTCGTTACCGCGGCATGCGGCGGTCACCGAATCGGCCAAATTCCCGATCGGGCGAACCAGCGGGGCACCAGATAGAGGCCACGACGAGGGCGCGCCGGGCTGCCGGCGGCGGTCTCGACCACCCAGCGCTCGGCCAAAAGCCGCGCCCCTGCGTCGTCGACAAAATCGTGCAGACGATGACCACGCACGAAGTGGTCGTCGCCGCGCCTCTCGACGAACACGAACAGGATGCGCCGGCACTTGGTCAGGGGCCCGAGCGGCTCTCGGTCTGCCCCGAGCTGCGCCAACTTGACCCGCTCGAGAACCCGCCCGCCGCGCACCGGCACGCTCTTGATTTCGCACTGGGCGTGATCCGGCAGTCGGCCGTGGACCTTGTCGCCCACCAGCAGTCGCTCGAGTCCGTCGCCCACGCGGCCTTTGTGCCGGGCGCTGCCGGACAGGGGAACGCGCGCCCCGAGAAGCTGCCGGGCGCGGTCGAGGAGCGCCAAGAGGGAGTCCTCGACCAGCACGTATTCCGAGGGCGGCAAGGGGCGGCCGAGGGCATGCGCCAGCAAAAAAAGCGCGCGCGACCGGGCGGCCGCTCCGTGGCCCGGCGCCGGCGCCAAAAGGGCGAGCAGACGCGGCTCATGCTGCACTGCACACAAAAAATCGTCCGGGGCGCGGCTCGCCCAGCCGACCAGACGACGCACGACCTCCTCGTCGGTCAATGTGCCGCCGAGCGAGTAGCGGCCCACCGACGCCAGCAGTGTCCGACGCTCTCCGGTGGAGAGGCGGACGAACAGCCGGGCGATTTCGACGAGCGCCATTCGTGCGAAATGTACCTTGAAAGGCCGGCTCACCTTGACGGCGGGCGCGCTCGGGGTCTAGCGTCAGGCATGGCTACTCCGCGCGCCACGATTCTCGTTGCCGACGACGACCCCCAAATCTTGACGATGCTGGGGATCCGGCTGACCAAGAAGGGGTATCGCGTGCTCGAAGCCCCCGACGGCATCGCGACATTGGCGATGGCGCGCGAGCACCATCCGGACATCGTGCTCCTCGACGTCATGATGCCGGGGAAAAATGGCTGGGAAGTGGCCAAGGAGCTGCGCGCCGATGCGCGGATGCGCGGCGTTGGCATCGTGATGCTGACGGCGATCGGCGAGAAGGTGAACGAGATGACGTCGCCCTTGTACGGCGCCGATGCCTACGTCGACAAGCCGTTCGAGTTCGCGGATCTGGAAGCCAAGATTACGGCAGTGCTCGCCGAGCGCGCCAAGCTCGGGTAAGGCCCGGGCATGAATAAGTCGCTCGCGGCGTCGCTGCTCGGGCGGTTGCCGGCGACGGTTCGGGCGCTGCCCGAGCTCATGCCGCTGCGCTATTTTTGCGGTGGCGCCAAGTCTCTGCGCGCCACGTATGTCGCGTCGTTGCGCAACAACACGCGCGCGCTGCAAATGGTCCGCCGGATCCTCGATGCCGCCGAAGCTGCGAGTATCGATCTTTTGCCGCTCAAGGGTGCGCTGTGGGCCGAGGTCCTGTACGGCGACGTGGCGTTGCGCCCGATGGTGGACGTCGATCTCGCGGTGCGTCCGTCGCAGCTCGACGCGGCCAAGGGGCTCGTTGAAGCGCACGGGTTCCGGCGGCTGTTTCCCGACGGGCCGCGCTTTACCGGCCATCACGCGCACGATGTCGCGTTCATCTCGCCCGAGGCCGGTGTATTGGAGCTGCACTATCGGCTCTTCCATGAACTCTCGGTCGATGCGCAGGTCGAGCGGCTCTTCGACCGCGTCGAGCACGCCGATTACCTCGGACGAGTGCGGCCGATTCCGGGCTGGAGCGATCAGCTTTTTTTGGCCGCGGTACATGCCGCGACCCATGCGTTCGGCGACTCGCCGATGTGGCTGTTCGATGTCGCGCTTTTAATCGAGCGCGGCACTTCGGTGGACGACGCAGCTGCCGAGGCGGTTCACCGCAGCGCGCGAATTCCGTTTGCGCAGGCGATGCGCTACGTCGAGCTCTGTCTCGGCGTGCCCGCGGCAACCGTCGGCGGCCTGGGCGACTGGCTGCGCGCCCGCGCCATCGACGAGCTGGTCGGCGCCGACCGCGTCGGAGCCAAGTTGCCGCAGTGGCGGTCGCTCTTGGCGCGCGCGTTTCTGACCGAGCACATCGCCGACGTCGGGCTTACGCTGGGTCGGAAGAGCGCGCTGACGCTTCGGGAGTGGCGTCGGTAGCCGGCCCGCCCCGCGCCCACAACACGGGCACGAGCACGAGGGCGGCCACCAAACAGGTCGCCTCACCGACGATGGCCAGCCGACCGAACGAGGCCAGCGCCTGATTGTCGGCGGTCAAGAGGGACGCGTACCCCAAGATCGTGGTCATCGAGGCGAGCGCGACCGCCGGGCCGACCTCGGCGACGGCCAACGCGAGCCGCGCCCGGCCCATCCTCCGGATGCGCTCGTCGACGTTGATGGCGTAGTCGATGGCGATGCCGAACGTCGTCGGCAGCGCGACGAAGTTGAAAAAATTGAGCCGCTGGCCGGTCACCGCCGCCACGCCGAGCATCCACAGCACTCCGACCAGGAGCGCTAGCCCCACGCGCAGGAACGTCCCCCACGCGCGTGTCACAAGCCCCAAGACGAGCAGCACCAGCAGCGCGGCGGCCGCAGTCAGCCGCGGCGCATCGAGCGAGACCGCACGCAGCACGTCGGTGAAGACGACATTTTCGCCGCTCGAATGAATGACTTTGCCCGACGGCAACGAGATCGTGCGCAGCGCGTCGGCGAACGCAAAAAGATTTTCCGCCACCTGGTCGTGGCGCGGTTCGACGAATGCGAGCTTTCCAATCGACCCATCGCGCTCGACGAACGGCTCGGCGATGGTCGGCGGTAAATCGGCGGCCAACGGCGGTCGCTCGGCGAGCGATTGACGCAGCGACTTGAGCTGAT
>JBBQIO010000154.1:0-7519 GCA_038325015.1 Polyangia bacterium | reverse complement strand
CTCGCATCCGGTCGAGCAGACAGTCGGGCAGCGCAGTCGATTTCAAATTGCTCTTGAGGAGGTCGGCGCGCGCCACCCCGCTCCGCTCATCGACCACCAGCCGAAAGAGGAGATCGCCGGTGGGGGGCTCGCTCTGCCTGCCGACACATCCGAAGACGTCGGCCTGGTGCGCGCGCAAGAGCGCCTGAACCCGCCGCCCAAACGCCTCGTCGGACTCCTCAGCACCGCTGTCCGCGGTAGCAACGCCGGCGAAGAAGAGGACGACGATAGAAAGGAGCGCGCGCCGTCCCACGCTCAGGCCTCCCGTTGGGCCAACAGGCTGCGCGCAATCACGATGCGCTGCACTTCACTGGTGCCTTCGTAGATCCGCGTGACGCGCGCATCGCGCAGGTAGCGCTCGACCGGATAGTCGCGCGTGTAGCCATAGCCGCCATGCATCTGCACCGCTTGATCGCAAGCGCGACCGGCGGCCTCCGACGCGTAGAGCTTGGCCATCGCCGCTTGCCGTGAAAAGGGACGGCGCTGCTCTTTGAGCCACGCCGCCCGCAGCGTCAACAGCTGGGCGGCGTCGAGCTCGGTGGCGATGTTGGCGAGCATGAATTGAATCGCCTGATTGTCGGCCAGCGGCCGGCCGAACTGCTGGCGCACCTTGACGTAGCGACGTGCGGCATCGAGCGCCGCGCGACCCAGGCCGACGGCCTGCGAGGCGATGCCAATACGGCCGCCGTCGAGCGCGGTGAGGGCCACCGACATGCCCCCGCCGAGCTCGCCGAGGAGCGCCGCGGCCGGCACGTGACACTGCTCGAGCACGAGCGGCACGGTCGACGATCCGCGCAGCCCCATCTTGTCCTCCGGCCGCCCCGCAGACAGACCGGCATTGCCGCGCTCGATGACAAACGCGCTGAGCTTGGGCTTGTCGCCTGCGACGCTGGTCTTGGCCCAGATGACCAGCAGGCCGGCGTGGGCGCCTGACGTGATCCACTGTTTTTGACCGTCAATGACAAAGCCGTCGGCGGTCGCCGTGGCCTTGGTAGTCATCGCCGCCGGGTCGCTGCCGGCGCCGGTTTCCGACAGCCCGAAGGCGCCGGCCACTGCGCGTCCCGAGGTCAGCTCCGGCACCCAGCGCTGCTTTCCCTCGGCGGTGGCGAACTGACACAGCACCTCGCCGACCATATTGGTGACGGCCATCGCGACCGAAACCGAAGCGTCGGCACGCGCGATCTCGGTCATTGCCAAACTGTAGGCGACCGCGCCCATCTCGGCCCCGCCCAGATCGGCGGGTATGTTGACGCCCAAAAGGCCGAGCTCAGCGAGCGCACGCAGCTCGGCTGCCGGAAAGATCTCTTTGCGGTCGCGCTCGGCCGCACGCGGCGCGAGTACCTCGTTGGCAAACTTGCGCGCCGTCGCCTGCACCAACTTCTGCTCGTCGCTGAGCGCGAAGTTCACTCGACTGCCCCCGTTGTTGCCACGGTGGTGCGCGCGATCTTGCCGCGCGGATCGCTCAAGTGCCAGCCGCGGACCCGCGCCGTCAGGCAGGCCTCGAAGTCGTCGGGCAGAGCCGCGCCCGCGGCCCCGAAGGAGACCACCTTTCCGCCCGGCGCCACCCATAACGTCAGGTCGGTCGGTTGTTTGTGGCTGCACACGTCGATGTCGCGGCGTAAGCGCGGCTTGAGCACCGCGAGGCCGGGTACGTCGACCGCGCCCTGGGCTGCGTGAAACGCTAGCGCGTAGCTGAAGCGCGCCCGATCGCCGCCGTGGGGACGGGGAAAACCGAGCGTTCGCGTCGCGTTCACTATGCAGCGCTCGGCCGCCCAGTTGCCCAGGCTCGACGCGCGCACGTCGACTTGCGTGGCGCGCCCCTGGGCATCGACCTCGACGGCTAGCCGCACCGTACCGTCGAGATAGGCGCGCGCCTCGGCGGCTTCGGCAAAGCACTTCGAAAAGGTGCTCATCTGCGCGTTAAACGAGGTCGCGATCTGCTCCTCGTCGAGCGAGCCGAGCGTGCCGGACACCTGCATCTCTTCGTCGGCGGCAGCAGCGGGATGCGCCGGCACTTGAATGGTCACGGGCGGCGGCGCGGACCGGGCCGCAGGCGGGGCATGTGCGCACCCGGCGAGAACCATGGCGCCCAAGAGCAGCACACGCCGGGGCTGCATGAGGATTAAAACTGCGCTCCAAGATGAACCGTGCCGTCGTACGGCAGCTCGGCGGACACGGTCGGAAAGGTCCACTTGCTTACCGTCGCCGCGACGCAGCGGTCGACCTCTGCGTTGCCCATGCTTGACTTGACGATCTTGACGTCGCGCAGCGCGCCCGAGGTCGTGACCGTGAAGCCGATGCTCAGATCGCCCTGCAGCGTGCGGTCGCGCGTCTTGTCGAACTGCTGGTTCCAGCAGTTCTGCAAGTCAGGCGCCCTGCGGCGGAACGCCGCGTTGACCGCGTCGCTCTCCTCGGGCGTGATCCCGGCTCCGTTCGCGCCCACCGAGGGTGGCCCCTCCGGCGTGGCTTTGCGCTCGGCCGGCGTCGACTCGGCACAGGCCGTCGTCAGCATGCTCAGCCCCGATGCGAACGCGACCGCGAACGCGACCTTCCCTGCCCTCTTCCACGTCTTCGTCATTGGCACGTCTTCGTCATTGGCACGCCTCCCCTTTTTTGAACCCTACTCTTTGAGTAGCGCGCCGGCGATGACCAGGCGCTGAATTTCGCTCGTGCCCTCGTAAATCTCGGTGATCTTGGCGTCGCGGAAATGGCGTTCGACGGGGTAATCTTCGACGTAGCCGTTGCCGCCGAAGATCTGCACCGCCTGCGTGGCCGCGCGATTGGCCACCTCGGAGGCGAACAGTTTGGCCATCGCCGATTCCGACGTGTGGCGCGCCCCAGCGTCCTTGAGCGTGGCCGCCCGCAGCGTCAAGAGCCGCGCCGCATCGAGCTCGGTGGCCATGTCGGCGAGCTTCCACTGAATCGCCTGGTGCTGCGCGATCGGCTTGCCGAACGTGCGCCGTTCGAGCGCATAGGCCAGCGCATCTTCGAGCGATGCTCGCCCGATGCCCAGCGCCTGCGCCGCGATGCCGATGCGACCGCCGTCGAGCGTGCTCATCGCCACCTTGAAGCCGCCGCCGACCTCACCCAGAAGATGCTCGTCGGTCAGGCGCACGTCGTCCAAAAAAATCTGCGACGACTGCGAGCCGCGAATGCCGAGCTTCTTGTCGGGCGGCCCGGTACGCACACCGGGATGCTTCATCGGCAGGATGAACGCCGTGATCCCTTTGTGCCCTTTTTGCGGGTCGTTCATCGTGAGCAGGATGCAGACATCGGCGACCGGACCGTTGGTGATCCAGTTCTTGATGCCGTTGATCACCCACTCGTCGCCGACCTTCTTGGCCAGGGTCTTTTGCGCCGCCGCGTCCGAGCCCGCTTCGGGCTCCGAGAGCGCAAAGCAGCCGAGCAGCTGACCCGACGCGAGCGGCCTGAGCCAGCGGTCGCGCTGCGCATCGGTGCCAAACTTGTAGAGCGGGTCGCACACCAGCGAGTTGTTGACGCTCATGATGACGCCGGTTGACGCACACGCGCGCGAGATCTCCTCGAGCGCCAGCACGTAGCTCACCGTATCCATGCCCGAGCCGCCCCACTTTTCGGGAATCGCGATGCCCAGCAGGCCGAGCTCGGCCATGCGCGCCACCAGCTCTTTGGGATGCCGGTGCTCGCGGTCGATCGCGGCGGCCTTGGGCGCGACCTCGTTCTTGGCGAAGTCGGCCGCGGTCTTTTGCACTAGCTGCTGCTCGTCGGTGAGGGCCAGGTCCATGAGTTCTCGCTTCTCGCGGTTGGCGGACGGAAAAAAAGACTACTGGCCGGTGAACTGCGGCGGGCGCTTTTCCAAAAAGGCGCGCATGCCCTCTTTTTGGTCGGCGGTCGAAAACAGCAGGCCAAACAGCTCGGCCTCCAGATCGTTGCCTGCCGGCAAGGGCAGCTCTTCGCTCTTGCGCACGGCGCGCCGCGCAAAGGCCACCGCCTGCGGCGCCTTGGACGCGATCTTTTCGGCGGTCGCGCGCGCCTCGGCCATGAGCGACTCGGGCGCGCAGATCTTGTTGACCAGGCCGATCCGGTGCGCCTCTTCGGCCGTGATGAGATCGCCGGTCAGGATGAGCTCCATGGCGCGACCGACGCCGATGCGGCGCGGCAGCCGCTGCGATCCGCCGAAGCCGGGCATCACGCCCAGGTTGACCTCGGGCTGGCCGAACTTGGCCTTCTGCGACGCGTAGATGAAGTCGCAGGCCAGCGCCAGCTCGCAACCGCCGCCGAGCGCAAAGCCGTTGACCGCCGCTATCACCGGCTTGCCGAGATTCTCGATGGCGTCGCCCAGCGAGCGTCCAGCGAGGGCAAAGCGACGCCCTTCGACGGCCGGCAAGTCTTTCATTGCCGCGATGTCGGCGCCGGCGACGAACGCCTTTTCCCCCTGGCCGGTCAAAATGATCGCGCGCACGGCAGGGTCCGCGTCGGCGGCGACGAACGCGGCGCGCAGCTCCGCCATGGTTTCGGCGTTGAGTGCGTTGAGCGCCTGTTGGCGCGCCACCGTGATGGTGACGACCGCGCCCGCGACTTCATAGAGTAAATTGGCATAGGTCATATTTTTCGATTCCCTGGCAATACTACCTAATATTTGTAAAAACCTCGTCCGGCTTTGCGCCCCAGCCAGCCCGCCGCGACGTACTGGCGCAAGAGAGGCGCCGGACGATATTTATCGTCGCCGAGCTCGTTGTGCAGCACCTCGGAGATGGCCAGGCAGGTATCGAGGCCGATGAGGTCGGCGAGCTCGAACGGCCCCATCGGATGGTTGAGCCCCTGCTTGATACCGCTGTCGATGTCTTCGAGCGAGCCGAGCGACTCCTGCAGCGCGAAGCAGGCCTCGTTCAAAAACGGAATCAAGAGACGATTGACGATGAAGCCGGGAATGTCCTTGGCCGTGACCAGCGACTTGCCGAACCGGCGGCCCAGCGCCAGCACCGTCTCGTACGTCGGATCGTCAGTGGCCAGACCGCGCACCACCTCGACCAGCTTCATGACCGGCACCGGATTCATGAAGTGCATGCCGATGACCTTTTCCGGCCGCTTAGTTTGCGCGCCCAGAAGCGTAATCGAGATCGACGAGGTGTTGGACGCCAGCACCGCACCCGGCTTGGCTGCTTTGTCGAGGTCGCCGAAGATCTTCTTTTTGAGCTGCTGATTTTCGGTCGCCGCCTCGATGACGAAATCGCACTCTGCGAAGGCCTCGTAGCTCGTCGAGACCGAGATGCGTCGCTCGGCCAGCGCGCGCTCCTCGGCGGGCAGCTTGCCCTTTTGCACCAATTTTTCGAGTGCAGTAGAAATCCGCGCTCGGCCGCGCTCGGCAAACTCCATGCTGGAATCGACCATCACCACATCGATGCCGGCCTGCGCCGCGACCTGCGCGATGCCAGCGCCCATCTGACCGGCGCCGATGACGCCCATCTTTTGCACCATCGTGGCCGTCGTCGTGCCCATCACCGCACCCATTAGGCGTGCGCTCCGCGGTCGACGATCAACGCCACCGCTTCACCGCCGCCGATGCACAGGGACGCCAGGCCGCGCCGCGCGTTGCGGTGCGCCAGCGCGTACAAGAGCGTGACCAAGAGGCGCGCGCCCGAGGCGCCGATCGGATGGCCGAGGGCGACTGCGCCGCCATACACATTGACCTTCTCGGCATCGAGGCCGAGCAGGCGATTGTTGATCAACGAGACGACGGCAAACGCTTCATTGATTTCGAACAGGTCGATGTCGTCCTTGCCGAGCCCGGCCTTTTCCAGCGCCCGCGAGATGGCCACGGCCGGTGCAGTGGTGAACCACTCGGGGGCCTGCGCCGCCTGGGCCTGCGCCGTGATGCTGGCCAAAATCGGCAGCCCGCGCTCCGTGGCGAGCTTGCGGGTGGTCAAGACCAGCGCCGCGGCGCCATCATTGAGGCTCGACGCGTTGCCCGCGGTCACCGTGCCCTCTTTTTGGAAGGCCGGTCGGAGCGACGGCAGCTTGGCCGCGTCGCCACGCCCGGGCTCTTCGTCGACGGAAAACTTCAGCGTCGCGCCCTTTTTGCCGGGCACGTCGACGGGAACGATCTCGGCCTCGAAGCGACCGGCGGCCTGTGCCGCGAGCGCGCGGCGGTACGACTCGGCGGCGAACGCATCTTGATCGGCGCGGGTGATGCGATGCTCCCGGGCGCACAGCTCGGCGGCCGAGCCCATGTGAAAGTCGTTGTACACATCCCACAGACCGTCGTGGATCACGCCGTCGACGCAGGGCGCGTTGCCCAGGCGCATGCCGGAGCGCGCAGTCGGCAGGTAGTAGGGAACATTGCTCATCGACTCCATGCCACCGGCCACCACCACCTCGGCATCGCCGCAGGCGATCGCCTGCGCGCCGAGCATGACCGCCTTGAGCCCCGAGCCGCACACCTTGTTCAGCGTCGTGCACGGCGTCGTGTTCGGCAGCCCGGCGTAGATGCCGGCCTGGCGCGCCGGCGCCTGTCCCAGTCCGGCCGGCAGGACACAACCCATGTACAGCTCGCTCACATCCGACGGCGCAAGATGGGCCCGCTCGAGCGCCGCAGCGATCGCGACCGCGCCCAACCGCGGCGCCTTCACCGGACCGAGCGCGCCTTGAAAGCTCCCGATCGCCGTGCGCGCCGCACCGACGAGAACCACCTGCCGGTCATCGCCCCGGCCGGGCGTCGGCCCTGGTCCTTTGTGTCCCTCTGGCTCTGGCCGCATGACCACTCTCCGTTTGGCGTGCGTCTACTTTCGCCGCTTGGCCATAACGCGCGATCTGGGGTGTGTCAATCGGAGTCCCGCGGGTTGACGGCTCGTGCTCCGAGGCGCGTTATTGACCGAGAGCGAAAAGTGCGTTTACGTGGTGCGCAATGCCCCTCTCCGTCGGCCGTAAAGCGCGCCTCGTCGCTCATCAGTTGTGCACTGTCTCTCTCTTCGCCTGGGTAGGCCTCGGCTGCTCGGCGACCAAGGGGCCGCCGATCAAGCTGGTCGTCGCGCGCTCTGCGACCAGCGACGGCCACTGCGCCGCCGGCACTGCGGTCGACCCTTCGGTGGCCAGTAGCGGCGTCTCGCTGGTGCGGGTCTCGATGCGAACGCACAAGGCGGCGGGTGATGCCGGAGCCTTCGTCTGCGATCGTCTGTTCCAGGTCGCGGGCGGCGCGCCACCCGAGCTCAAAATTCCGCTCACCGGCGCCGAAACCGTCGACATCATCGCCGAGGGATTCAGCATCGTGAACGACGCCAACAGCGCCACGGCGGGCAACTTCCGTCGGGTCGCCGTAGGCTCGCTGTTCGGCGTTTCGGCGACCGCCAAGACATTTCCCAACGTCGTTCTCTATCCGACCGAAGGCGCCGGATGCGTCGATTCACGGCTGACGCAGCCGCGCGCTTTTCACACCGCGACCGTGCTGCCCAACGGTCAGGTGCTGTTCGTCGGCGGCCTGGCGGCCAGCGGCACCGACCCTAGG
>JBBQIO010000153.1:0-7528 GCA_038325015.1 Polyangia bacterium | reverse complement strand
CCGTCGCCCGCCGCGGGCACGGGCAGGGTCACGGTGCCCTCCAGCCCGGACTGCAGCTGCCGCTTCTCTTTGTCGCCCAGCGCCAGCGACGCCTGCATAAACACCATCTGCGAAGCCGAGTCGACCTCGGGCGCGATGCTCTCGACCTTGCCGCCGATCGGCGCGCTCAGCACCTCGAGGTTGACGCGCACCTCGTCGCCGACGTGGATGCGATGGGCGCGATGCGCGGGAACGGCAAAGCGCACGCTCAGGTCGGTCGACTTGATGATGCGCAGGATCGGCTTGGTCGGTCCCACCAGCGCGCCCGGCCCGAGATAGCGCACCGCGACGGTGCCGGCGATCGGCGAGCGCACCTCAGTGTTGTTGATCTGCTCCATCAACTGCGCGATGTGCGCGCGGCGCTCGGCGACCTGGGCGTTGGCCTCGGCGAGGCTCGATCCACCGAGCTGCTCTTTGAACTTGGCGGATGATAGCTCCTCAGCTGACACGTCGCTGCCGGCGAGCACTCTCCGGTGTTTGCGCTCGCGCGCGTCGGCCAGCTCCACGGAGGCTTTCTGCGCCGAGGCCTGCGTGGCGCGCAGTGTGGCCTTTTCCAGCGCCAGCTGCTGCTTGAACACGCTGTCGTCGATCAGCGCGACGCGCGTGTTGGCCTCGACCTGATCGCCGACGTTGACGTAGACCGCCTTGAGCGCGCCTTCGACGCGCGGCGCCACGTCGACGGCATCGCGAGCCACCAGCACGGCGACGAAACGGTCGAGCGTCTTGACGTCGTTCGACGCTGGCGCGGGCACGAGCGCCAACGGCACCGGCGCCGGCTCGACGGGAACGACTTTGGGCGCATGATCGCAGCCCATAGCGAGGCCGACCAACGCGATGCAGGCGATCTTAAGTGCCATCAGCGCGGCGCAGCCGAGAGCAGTGAGCGCCCCAGCGCCAGTAGCAAACGAGCTCGCCCCACCTCCAAGCGATAGCGCGCATCGACCGCCTGCGCACGCGCGCGAATCGCGCCGGCCTGCGCCTCGCGAACGTCGACTGCCGTCGACAGGCCGCCCTGGTAGCGATTGCTGGCCGACGTCAGCTGCTTGTCCGCTTGCACCGCCAACGAGAGCGCCGCGGTCACCGCAGCGCGCGCTTCGTCGACGGCGAGACGAGCGGTCATCACCTGAAGCGAGAGATCCCGTCGCTGCTGCTCCTTGCCCGCCTCGGCCATCTGCACCTGCGCACGCGCCACCTGCACGTTGCGGTAGGTCGCCAGCCCGGAAAAGATCGGCTGCGTCAGCGTCAGACCGGCCTGCAGGCTGTAGAGCACCACCGGCGGCGTGGGAATTCCGGCGATCATCGGGGGCCGCGGAAAATTGCCGATCGCTTCGCCGACGCCCGAGAGTTGAATCAACGGAAAGTAGTCGCCGCGCGCCGCGGTGACCTGGGCGCGGGCGGACGCGATGTGATGCTCCGCCGCTCGCAGCTCGGGCCGCTCCGCCAGGGCGCTGTCGACGACGCGATCCGGGTTGGCGCTCTCTTCGCCGAAGGGGGCGATGGCTTCGTCGGCCAGCACGACCGCGCCTTGGCCAAGCCCGAGCGTGGTGCGCAAGCGGGCGAGCGCGACCAGCGCCCCGTTGGCCGCGTGCACCTGGTCGAGGCGCGCCTGCGCGAGCTGCGTCTCGGCCGCGAGCTGATCGAGCTCGGGTTTGAGGCCGGCGCGCACCAGCGACTTGGCATGCGCCAGGTGAGCCTCCGAGAGCTTGATCGCCTCGCTGCTGATGCCGGCCAGCGCCTGCCCTTCGAGCACGCCGTAGTAGGTGTCGACGACATCCGCTTCGACCTGGGCGCGGGTCGCATCGCGATCGTTTTCGGCCTGCAGCGCGGTCTCTTTGGCCGAGCGCCACTGCCCCGAGGTCCGGCCCGAGTCGTAGACCGTCTGATTGAGGTTGAGCTGCAGCAGAAATTGCTCCTGCGCGCTGAAGCTGTAGGTGCTGGTCGCGGTCGCCGAGTTGCCGATGGTGGGCGTAAAGT
The DNA here is from genome assembly GCA_038325015.1 of Polyangia bacterium. Lineage (GTDB taxonomy): Bacteria > Myxococcota_A > Polyangia > Palsa-1104 > Palsa-1104 > JBBQIO01. The sequence continues at coordinate 5,515 of JBBQIO010000153.1, read as the reverse complement.
TCGAGTAGGTGTAGTAGCCGGTGCCGGTGAAGCCGAGCGACGGCATGAAGCCGGCCAGGGCGCGTCCCGCGAGACCGCGGTCGATGGCCAGCTGTGCATTGGAGCTCTGCAGCCGCGGCGATGTTCGTAGCGCGACGGCGATCGCGTCGGCCAGGCTGAGCCGAGTCGGCGGCTCGGCACCCGCATCGAGATCGGCGGCGGCGACGGCCACGGGGAGACGAGCGCTCGCCGCGATGACGAGCGCCATCATCCATCCGAGACGACGACGAAGCAGCGAAGCAGCGGCAGGCAAGGGCACGATTTGCCAGCCAGCGTATCACTGCCCGCGTACGGTTGCGTAGGCGAGGTGACTGCGACCTCCGGCGTGCAGCGGCAGCGCCCCGGCTTGCTGGCCGCTCGACGGCCCGATACGATACGGCGAAGCGAGGACCCCATTTCCGATTCTCTAGCCCCACAGCCTGGGGCCGGCGCCGGCGGCGCCAAAGCCGGGCGTGAGCATCGTGTCCCACTCCGCTGTCGCGCCGCGGTTCGCGTCGACCAGCGCACCTTCGCGGCCGTCGCCCGCAACGTCACACGCGAGGGTTTGTTGCTGTTCGCGGACCTCGCCAACCTCGTCCACCTGACGGTCGGCGGCGACGTGCTGATGAACGTCGAGCTGCCCGGCGCGCCCCGCCCCGTCGGCCTGCGCGGCTGCATCCTGTGGGCCGAGACGCGCCCCGATCATCACGGCGACGATGCCGCCGCATTCGGTGTGCAGCTCGAAAACGTGGTCAAAGAGAGCGCGGTCGCGATCGACAAGCTCCTGGCCACGTTCAAGGAGACCGTCCTACTCGTCGACGAAGAGCCCGCCACGCTGGCGGCGGTGCGCGGCGCCTTGGCCAATCGCTATCAGCTTTTGGCGGTGACCTCACCACGCGAAATGATCCAGGTGCTCGAATCGCAGGAGGTCGCAGTCCTCATCATCGGACAGCCCGAAGGGCACGCCGACGTGCGGCTGCGTCTGCGCGAGGTCAACGCACGCTATCCGGGAAATCCGATGGCCAAAATCGTCCTGTCGACGACCACCGACTCGGCGGCGATGCAAGAGCTGGTCAATACGGTCAAGGTTTTCTACTTCCTGCAAAAGCCCGTGCCGACCAACCTAGGCGAGGTGGTCGACAGCGCGGTGACCTACTACCGGCGGCAGAGCGCGTCCGCCGAGCAGCAGCTCTCGGACTTCGACGCGCGCAACGTCAAGCTTACGCAGCGCGTGCTCGATGCTTCGCGGCGCCTCGGCATGCAGCGCGATCTGGCCACTGCCGGTCGCCTGGCGATCGAGGCGGTCCTCGATCTACTGGCCGCCGACCGCGCCTACTACCACATCTACGACGCCATCTCCGAGACGCTGTGGTCCGACGGTGGCGCCCAAGATCGAGGCGGCAATCGCAGCGCCATCGCCGGCATCTCTGGCTACGTCGCGCGCACCGCGGCGTCGGTGAACGTGGTGCGAGCGCGCGATCACGCGCTCTACCAAAAAGAGATCGATGACCCCGAAGGACAGGGCGACGAGCGCCTCATCTGCGAGCCGATCTCGACCTCGGATCGACGCGTGCTGGCGGTCCTGGTGGCGGTGCGCATCGGCGGTCGCGGCGAGTTTTCGCCGGTCGATATCGAGACTCTCCGTATGTTCGCCGCACAGTGCGCCGCGACCTTCAGCCAGATGGCGCTGCAGGCCCAGATCGAAGAGGTGTTCGCGCGGCAAGAGGCGGCGGTCAACGTCCGTGCTCCGGCACAGAGCGTCTTTCGCAAAGAGGCGCTCGAAGCGTACCTGCGTCCCGACGGCGGCAAGGCCGAGCCGCTGCGGATCTCGCCGCGCTGGGTGCGCTACGTCTACTGGCTCCTGGTGAGCCTGATCGTATCGAGCTTGGCGTTCGTGACGTTGGGCAAGGTCGACGAGTACGCGTCGGGGCCGGCGATCGTGCGCATCGACGGTCGCTCGGACTTGACCGCGATCGAGCCGGTGACCGTGGCCAGCGTCGAGGTGCAGCCCGGGCAGCGCGTCGACGAGCACCAGGTGCTGGTGCGCTTTTACGATGCCACCGAGCGCGCCGAGCTCGAGCGCATCAACAAAGAGTTCGAGCTGCAGCTCAAAAAGAGCCTGGCCAACCCCGCCGACCCGACGATTCGTGAGTCGCTCGGCCGACTGCGCGCCGAGCGCGATCAGGCCGACGCGCGTCTGTCCGAACGCGTCTTACGCGCGCCGCACGCCGGGGTGGTCAACGACGTGCGCATTCGCGCCGGTCAACATCTGCCGCCGGGTACGCCGATCTTGTCGGTCACGCACGACGACTCGACGCTGTCGATCGTCGGCCTCCTGCCCGGCCATTTCCGACCGCTTTTGTCCAAGGGGCAGTCGATGCGCCTGGAGGTCTCGGGCTTTCGTTACGCCTACCGGGAGCTGCACATCGATTCGATCGGCGACGAGGTCGTCGGCCCCGAGGAGGCCAAGCGCTATCTCGGTCAGGAGGTCGCCGACAGCGTGCAGCTGTCCGGCCCGGTCATCTTAGTGCGCGCGCAGCTGCCGACGCGCAACTTCGTCGCCGATGGGCGCTGGTTCAATTATCACGACGGCATGAGCGGCACGGCGGACGTGCGCGTGCGCTCACGGCGCATCCTCGTTCTTTTGGTGCCGGGGCTAAAAGCGCTGTTCAAAGGCTCCGATGACTGAACCCGATTCCGGCTCGGCCGGCGATCCCGGCCCGCCTACCGATCCCGGCTTGGCGCAGCCCGCCGGCTCCGCGGCGCGCGAAAAGCTCAGCCTGGCGGATCGCTTTCCGGCGCTACGGCGCATCGGCGAGGTGTTCGCCAAGCGCGTCCCGGTCATCCTGCAGAACCACGCCACGGAGTGTGGCGCCGCCTGCCTGGCGATGGTGCTCGCCTACTTCGGCAAAGAGGTTCGCCTCGACGAGGTGCGCGAGACGATGGGCGTCGGGCGCGACGGCGTCAGCGCGCTGAATATCCTCAAGGCCGGCCGCTTCTACGGCCTGCGCTCGCGCGGCATCAAGATCGAGGACGTCGACGAGGAGGTGCCCTACCTCGAAGGCTCGCCAACGATCCTGCACTGGGAGTTCAACCACTTTGTGGTCCTCGACAAGCTGCACGCCAAGGGCGTGTGGATCGTCGATCCGGCGGTCGGTCGGCGCTTTTTGACGGACGACGAATTCAAGAAATCGTTCACCGGCGTCGCCATGACGTTCGAGCCGCTCGAGACCTTCACCGGCTCGAAGATCGACCGGCGCAATTTTTGGCAGTTCCTGCAAAAGACCATTCTCGGCACCGGCCTCTTGTCGCGCATCGTCGTGGTCTCGCTCGTGCTGCAGCTGCTCGGCCTCGGCCTGCCGGTGTTGACCGGGTTGGTCGTCGACCAGGTGGTGCCCAAGGGCGACGTGCATCTGTTGACCGTCGTCGGCGCCGGCCTGGCGATGGTGATCGGGTTCAACTTCATCTCGGCGCTGATCCGTAGCTATCTGAATCTGCATCTGCGCACGCTGCTCGATTCGCAGATGACGTTCGGCTTTCTCGATCACCTCGTCGATCTGCCCTATGCGTTTTTTCAGGCGCGCTCCTACGGCGACCTCCTGAACCGGGTCAACTCCAACGCCAACATCCGCGAGATCCTGACCTCATCGACGCTGTCGACGGTGATCGACGGCGGAATGGTGCTCATCTATCTGCTGGTGCTGCTGGTCGCCAGCCCGGCGATGGCGGGTGTGACCCTGCTCTTGGCGCTCTTGCAGGTCGCCGTCTTTTTGCGGGTGCGCAAGCTGCAGCGCGATCTGGCGACGCGCTCGTTGGCCGCACAGGTCAAGTCGCAGAGCTACCTGGTCCAGGTCTTGGCCGGCATCGAGACACTCAAGACGTCGGGCACCGAGCATCGCGCCATCGATCAGTGGGCCGACCTCTACGTCTCGGAGCTCAACGTGTCGCTCGAGCGCGGGCGGCAGCAGGCGTGGATGGATGCGGCCCTTGGGGCGCTGCGCATGGCGTCGCCGCTGGTCATATTAGTGTGCGGTGCAGCATGGGTGATGAAGGGCAACCTTGCGCTCGGCGAGATGCTGTCGCTGAGCGCGCTGGCCGCGGGCTTCCTGACGCCGATCGGCAACTTGGTCGGCACGATGTCGCAGCTGCAGACCATCGGCTCCTATCTCGACCGCATCAACGACGTCCTCGAGACGCCGCGCGAGCAGGAGGAGCAGCAGGTCTCGCAGCCGGGCAAGGTGCGCGGCAACATCGCGATCGATCAGGTTTCGTTTCGCCATGGCCCGCTGTCGCCGATGGTGGTGCGCGAGGTGTCGCTGCAGATTCGCGCCGGGCGCTCGGTGGCGCTGGTCGGCCCGTCGGGGTCGGGCAAAACGACGCTAGCGCGCCTGTTGGTCGGTCTGTACAAGCCGACCTCGGGGCGAATCTTGTACGACAACGTCGATCTCGCGCAGCAGGATGCGCGCGCCGTGCGGGCGCAGCTCGGCATCGTCACGCAGGCGCCCTATCTTTTTTCGACCAGCATTCGCGCCAACATCGCGCTGGCGGTGCCCAATCTGCCGCTCGAGCGCATCGTCGAGGCGGCCAAGCTGGCGGCGATTCACGAAGACATCGTGGCCATGCCGATGGGCTACGAGACCATGCTCGCCGACGGTGGCTCGTCGATGTCCGGCGGCCAACGGCAGCGCATCGCGCTGGCCCGCGCCCTGGTCGGCAAGCCATCGGTGCTGCTGCTCGACGAGGCGACCTCGTCGCTCGACACCATCGTCGAGGCGCGGGTGCATGCCAATCTGGAGTCGCTCAACTCGACGCGCATCATCATCGCCCACCGGCTGTCCACGATCATCAACGCCGACTTGATCCTGGTCATGGACGACGGTCGAATCGTCGAGCAGGGAACGCACGAGCAGCTGTTAGCGATGGGCGGCTACTACTGCAAGCTCGTCGACGCGCAGACCCGGCGGCGCAGCGAGAAGAACGATCCATTGGACGGCGGAGTCTTCGATATCGAGATCGGCTAGTGTGCTGTCCGGTTAATTGTGTGGATCTTGCGGCTGCCGGATCGGCTCGGGCGCAAGGCGCGCTGTCCGACGAATACTGCCTGTATTTGAGGGCAGTGCAACGCAGCGAGCGAGTCGAGGCGGCTGTCGAAAGCCCGCAGAATTAACCGGACAGCACACTAGGACCTCTCGCCGAAGTGCCAAGTTGACCGAAAACACCCTATCGAACGCAAGCAGCGAGCCGACAGCTTGGTTCAAGGTCGGCTAGGTCGATCTGACGCGCCGCCCTCTTGACGCACCGCAAACATGCACGCTAGTATATATACACGATGATGCAAGCTATCGTCTTTCAGATTTTGTCCGACCCCATGCGACTGGCCATCGTCGAATCGCTGCGAGACCAAGAGCGCGCGGTGAACGACATCGTGGCGGTGGTCGACCTCCATCAATCCGGGGTGTCACGCCATCTGCGGATCCTGCACGAAGCAGGCTTCGTC